>NZ_JBEYIW010000010.1:0-231122 GCF_040636045.1 Rhodococcus sp. NPDC006774
CAGTCATAAACATAAAGAGTCAAATCACTAGCAAAAAAACTCAACTAGCATTTTCAAACAACACCCGACAACAACCACCACAAGCGGATGGCTGACACATCGAATGCTTTCACCAAATAAATTCGGCACTGACATTCATCGACACACTGTTGAGTTCTCAAAGAACACGCACACACCGTCGCTGCCGTTTGCACGGTAACTTCGGGGCTTACACGCTCGAACCCCAGACATGACTCATTACTTTCGAGCCTTGCCTGGGTTGTTCAGTGCATACTCCGTACAACCTCGTTGTCCCAGTCCGTGAAGACCGGGTCGGTGTCCGTGTCGCTCTGACTCGACAAAAGTTACGCGAAGACCAACACATACGCAAATCGCCTGGTCAGATGTAATTTCTGCGTGAACATCTGACCAGGCAACCCGATGAGGGCTCCGTCAGACGATCGCAACGGCATCGATCTCGACCAACATCTCTTCCCTCGGCAGTCCTGTGAACACCGTGGTGCGACTCGGGAGTACGTCGCCGGAGGTGTGCGCCGACACGAACGCGCCATAAGCGTCGTTCATGATCGTGAAGTCCTCACGCTTGGTCAGGTACACGCGCAGCATCACGACGTCGTCGAACGTCGCACCACCGGCCTCGACGATTGCTTTGACGTTCTCGAGTGTGCGGGTGGTCTGCGCAGCGACATCGCCTGGGTAGAGGTATTCGCTGGTAGTGGGATCCACCGGCCCCTGTCCGGATACCTGCACGAACGGGCCCTTTCGCACTCCCTGGGAGAACGTGTGGGCGGGTGCCGGGGCTCCTGCGGTGCGAATTTCGATCTTCTCGCTCATTGTTTTCCTTCCGTCGGGCTCTTGTCGGTTGTCGTGCGGTCCTGGAGTTCCTGCGGCTGCCAGCCCAGCCCCTCGGATATTGCGGCTGCGGTCCGTTGCACTTCGGGCAGCGTCGCCAGTACTTGGTCATGGTCGAGCAGCATGTCGGGTACCGACATCGAGACTGCTGCCACGACGTCGCCGGTTCCGTTGCGCACAGCGGAGCCGATGCAGTTGACGAACGTCTCGTGCTCCTCGCGGTCCTCCGCGAATCCCTGTGCGAGCACGAGGTCCAGCTCACGTAAGTAGTGCTCTGCCGTTCTGATTGTTCGTTCGGTGAACGGCGTGTAGGTGATGCGCTGCGCAATCTGCTCCCGCTCCACCTGTGGGCGTGCAGCGATCAGTACCTTCCCGACGGCTGTGCAGTGCAACGGCGCAGGCTTGCCGACCCGCGAATACATCCGCACGCTCTGTTTGGCGTCGAACTTGTCTATGTAGATCACCTCACCCGCTTCGTACGTTGCCAGATGAATGGTCTGACCGGTGATCGTGTTGAGTTCCGCCAGATGCGGCCGGGCAATGCTCCGCACGTCACGCTGTTCGAGCGCATGGTTGGCGAGCTCGAACAATCTGGATCCGAGCTGATATCGGTGATCCGCGTCGTGCTGAACGAATCTGTCGGCTTCCATCGTGCGAAGCAGCCGCAGCACGGTCGTCTTGTGGACCTCGAGTACCGACGCCAACTCGTCGAGTGATCGCGGTCCGTCGCCGAGCAAGCCGAGAAGTGTCATCGCCCGCGCGAGACTCTGACTCATTGGAATACCCCCGAGTGACGCGCGGCAGTCGCTGCGTAGTCCAGCCTCGCCCAATCGACGTCGGCCAGTTCCGCAAGTTCGGTCAGCACCGCGAGGGGAAGCACCGAAGCGATGTCGCCGTGCCCGGTGAGGGCACCCGCCGCACACAGATGCCCGAACCGAACGCGCTGGACGGAACTCCTACCCAACAGCAGTCCGGTCAGGTACCCGCCCGCGAATGCGTCTCCGGCACCGATCTTTTCGACGACGTCGAGCTTCAGCGCCGGCACGTCGACCCGAGAGGTTCCCTCGAATGCCGTCACGGTGTGTGCGTCGTTCTTGATCACCAGATGGTGTGGTTGCGGAAACATCTCGCGCAGCTCGTCGGGATCGGACGTGCCGAACACCAGCGCAGCTTCGTCGGCACCCATGGACACCACATCGCTTCCTCGAACATGTTCACCGAGGACATCTGTGGCTGCGTCCGGCCGAGACTTCCACAGCGCCGGCCGATAGTTCAGATCGAAGCTGACGAGGGTGGGCAGATCCATCAAGGATCTCGTCAGATCGGCGGCGGTATCCGAGATGGCCACGGTGATTCCGGTGAAATGGACCAAGTCGGCACGAGCCACCAGGTTCGCCGCATTCCCGTCGATGTCTCCGGGCGACAGAGCACTCGCCGCCGAGCCGGCACGGAAGTAGGTCATCGCACTGTCTCGGCATGCGAGGTCGTGGCGGTCGTCGGAACCCGAGCCGCGTTGCTTCACGTACATGCCAGTGGGTCGCTCGTGATCGATCGTCACACCGGAGGTGTCCACACCTGCCGCGACCAATTGGTCGACGAGGTACCGGCCGAATCCGTCGTCGCCCACTCGCGAGATCCATGATGCATCGACGCCCAGTTGACCGAACACCCTGGCCACGTTGGCTTCTGCACCCCCGGCGGTGCGGTCGAACGTCTCCGATTTCTCCAGTGGGCCAGGCTCGGCGACCAGAACGACGAGGCCTTCGCCTACACACACCGCTCGTGGTGCTTTCACGTCGATCTCCTCGAACTCTTGCGGGAACGCTGACTTTCGTTGCAGACTACAAACCATAAACACATTGCGCAACCAGCGTTGCATAATGCGCAACGCATGTGGATTCACTGAGACCAAGGAGACGACCGTGATCGACATCGATGCCGTCGAGGCGCTCAGCCGCCGAGTGCTCGGACCCGAGCACAAGGCGTTGCCCCCCAGGTCGTGGGGGCACACCGTCGAGAGTTTTCTCGCCACGTCGCCACGGCTCTCCGAGTTCACGACGCCCGTACTCACACTCGACCGGGCACGCATCGCGTCGAACATCTCGGTCATGGCCGAATGGACGGCGCGTGCAGGAATGCTGCTCGCACCCCACGGCAAGACGACGATGGCCCCTCAACTGTGGAGGCAGCAACTCGACGCGGGAAGCTGGGCCATCACCCTCGCCACCGGATGGCAGGTGCAAGCAGCGCGCGCGTTCGGGGTCGACCGAATCGTTCTCGCCAACGCCGAGATCGACCCCGTCGCGTTGACATGGATTGCGGGCGAGCTGGATTCGCATCCGACATTCGAGTTCTACTGCTGGGCGGACAGCGTCGCAACGGTGAACGAGATGGACCGCATACTGACGGCGCAGGGAACGCGCCCCATCCCGGTCATCGTCGAACTCGGTGGCCCGCACGGTCGAACCGGCGCACGCACGACAGACGAGGCGACCGCGGTCGCTCGTGCGATCGCGTCGTCGCCGCGGCTGGCGTTGGCCGGGGTCGGCGGCTACGAGGGCGCACTGAGCCACGACCGGACCGACAGCGGCCTCGCAGCAGTTCGGGCCTATCTCGAGAACGTCGCAGCCCTCCATCGCGCGCTCGATGCCGAAGGGTTGTACGGCGAGCATGCGATCGTGACCGCAGGCGGCAGCGCCTACCAGGATCTCGTTGCCGAGCAGTTGCAATCCCTCACCACCGGAGACGGTGTAGCTACCGACGTCGTGCTGCGCTCGGGTGCCTATGTGGTGCACGACGACGGCTTCTACTCGCAGATCTCACCCCTCACTCCCGCCCGCACCGACGCGCCGCTGCTGTCGGCGATGCACGGATGGGCTCGGACGGTCTCCCGGCCGGAGCCCGGTCTCGCGCTGCTCGACGCGGGCAAGCGGGACTTTCCGTTCGACGAAGGACTGCCTGTCCCCCAATCGGTCCGGGGAGGCGAAACTCTCGACTCCGGTGCCGAAATCACGGCGCTGAACGATCAACACGCGTTCCTCCGTCTACCGGCCGAGGACAGCACGGCGCTCCCGGTGGGATCGGTGGTGCGGTTGGGCCTGTCTCACCCGTGCACCGCTTTCGACAAGTGGCGTCTGATTCCCGTCGTCGACGACGCCGACGGCGACGATCCCCGCGTCGTCGATCTCGTGCACACATTCTTCTAGAGAGTCGAAACCTCATGCCCGATACCCTCTTTCGAGGTGCCGACGTCATCGACGGCACCGGGTCACCGCGACTGCGTCGTGACGTTCTCGTCCGCGACGGAATCATCGCCTCGATCGCCGAACCCGGCACCGTTCTCGGTGCCGACAGAATCGTCGACGCCACTGCGGGGCAGGTCCTGTCCCCCGGGTTCATCGACATGCATGCCCATTCCGATCTGCGTCTGCTGACCGACCCCGACCACTTCCCGAAGATCAGTCAGGGCGTCACCACCGAGGTCATCGGACAGGACGGCATCGCCTACGCTCCGATCGACGACGCGACACTCGATGTGGTGCGGCGTCAGATCGCCGGATGGAACGGCAATCCCGTCGACCTCGACTTCTCGTGGCGTTCGGTCTCGGAGTACCTCGATCGCCTCGACCAGGGAATCACCCCGAACGCTGCCTATCTCGTTCCCCAGGGAACATTGCGATACCTCGCGGTTGGCCCTGATCAGCGACCCGCGACGCCGTCCGAGATCGCCCACATGCAGGAGTTGTTGGCGCAGGGCCTGCAAGAAGGTGCCGTCGGAATGTCGAGCGGTTTGACGTACACGCCCGGAATGTATGCCGACACCAGCGAATTACGCGCGCTGTGCGAGGTCGTCGCCGACTTCGGTGGGTTCTATGCACCGCACACTCGGTCGTACGGCGCCGGCGCGCTCGACGCGTACCAGGAGATGCTCGATCTCTCGAGGGATACGGGATGTGCGCTGCATCTGACTCACGCGACGATGAACTTCGGCGTCAATCGGGGCCGGGCACGTGAGTTCTTGGACCGCGTCGACTCTGCGATCTCGGACGGATGCGACGTCACCCTCGACACGTATCCGTATCTGCCCGGGGCCACCACTTTGTCTGCGCTGCTGCCGAGTTGGGCAATGTCGGGTGGCCCGGATCGCGCGCTCGAACGCCTCGACGATCCGGACATGCGTCGACGCATCGCACAGGATGTCGACGTCGACGGGTCCGACGGCTGCCACGGCGTGACCGTCGAGTGGGAGACCATCCAGCTCAGCGGTGTCGCGAATCCGGAGCTCGATCGCTACGTGGGGCGCACGATGTCCGATATCGCGGCCGACAAGGGGCGCGCGCCGGTGGACGTGTTCTTCGACTTCCTTCGCCGAGACGCTCTGGCCACCACCATCCTCCAGCACGTCGGCCACGAGGAGAACGTGCGAGAGATCATGGCGCATCCACGCCACATGGGCGGCAGTGACGCGATCCTGGTCGGCGAGAAACCGCACCCACGCGCCTGGGGAACCTTTCCCCGCTACCTGGGTCACTACGTCCGAGACGAGCAACTGCTCTCGCTGGAGGACTGCATCAATCACCTGACCGGCCGTCCCGCTGCGCGGCTCCGCCTGCGCGCCCGCGGCACGATAGCCCTCGGCCACGCAGCCGATCTCGTGCTGTTCGATCCTGCCACCGTGCGCGACACCGCCACGTTCGAGAATCCGAAACAACAGGCCGACGGCATCAGCCACGTCATGGTCAACGGTGCGTTCGCCATCGACGATCGACGTCCCACCCACTCTCTTGCAGGCCGTGCCCTGCGACTCGATTCCATCGGAAAGCAGACAGCATGAATGCACTGTCCACAATTCTCGCGGACCGCGCACTGTCGGTGGTCCGCGCGCCTCACATCTCCGATCCTGTTGCGCTGGCAGATGCGCTCTCGCGCGGCGGAATTCGGGCCCTGGAGTTGACCTTCACCACACCAGGCGTGCTGGCGCTGGTCCGCACGGCATCGAACGCCGGTGCAGTCGTCGGGGCGGGCACCGTCCTGACCGCCGACCAAGCGCGGTCGGCAATCGACGCCGGGGCGAGCTTCGTCGTGACTCCTGGGCTCCGTCCTGACGTTGCCGCGATCGTCACCGACGCCGGAATCCCGCTGATGATGGGCGCGCTCACCCCGTCCGAAGTGATGACCGCCCTCGATCTCGGGGCGGATGCCGTGAAGATATTTCCGGCACGGACCGTCGGGCCCGCGTATTTCAAGGATCTGCTCGGCCCCTTCCCCGACGCGCAACTCGTTCCGTCCGGCGGAGTCAACGCAGGTAACGCGGCTCAGTTCCTGGCATCCGGTGCCGTCGCAGTGACGGCAGGCACCGATGTGGTTTCACCGGCGTCGGTTGCGGCGGCCCAGTGGGACGACATCACCGCGCGAGCGCAGGCGTTCGTGGCGGCTATCAGCGCAGACATCAAGGAAGGCTCGTCATGAATTCTGTCGTCGACTGGCTCAGAACCTCCACGCCAGGACTACTCGTATTGTGCGGCATCGCAATTGCTGTACTGCTCATCGTCATCATCAAGGTCAAACTCGAACCGTTCATCGCACTTCTCATCGTCGGCCTCGGATTGGCTCTGGCTGCCGGTTTGCCCGTCAACGAGATAGTTGGCACCGCCATCAAGAGCAACGAATCGCTTCTCGAAACCGGGTTCGGCGGCATCCTCGGGCACATCGCAGTCATCATCGGACTGGGAACGGTCCTGGGCGCGATTCTCGAAAAGTCCGGTGGCGCACAGGCACTGACCGCCAAGCTGCTGGGCGTCTTCGGAGAACGCGGAGCACCCATCGCAATGGGCCTGTTGGGTCTGATCTTCGGCATCCCGGTGTTCTTCGACATCGGCATCTTCGTGTTGGCACCGTTGGTCTACGTGGCGGCGCGCCAAGGCGGAAAGTCGTTGGTGCTCTACGCGCTGCCGATGTTGGCAGGATTGTCCATGACGCACGCTTTCTTGCCGCCACATCCAGGTCCGGTTGCCCTCGGCGGGTTGCTCGAAGTGAACCTGGGCTGGCTCATCCTGTTCGGATTCATCTGCGGAATACCAGGATTCATCGCCGCCGGCCTGGTGTGGGGTAACTGGATCGGCAAACGCATCATCGTCGACGTGCCCGAGGACTTCATCAACGACGGAAACGACGCGAGCACAACCGAGGGTGGAGGCGCAGGCACGGTCGCCACCAAGCGTCCGGTCGTCACCACGCCGCCGTCGGTGGGCACCATCGGAGCGATCATCGCGGTTCCACTGGTCCTGATCCTCGGCGCCACGTTCGGCAGCATCCTGCTCGATCCCGGCAACCTACTCGAAGTACTGACGTTCTTCGGCACCCCGGCCGTCGCGCTTCTGATCGCAGTTCTGATCGCGTTCTACGTTCTGGGAATTCGACGCGGATCCACGGTCCAGGAACTGAGCAAGCTGACCGGAGAGTCGCTTCGTCCGGTGGGCATGCTGTTGCTGGTGGTCGGCGCAGGCGCGTTCTTCGGAAAGGTCATCTCCGCCACGGGAATCGGCACAGCCCTGGCCGACACCATGGCGGCCGCAGGTCTTCCCATCATCGTGCTGGCGTACATCATCAGCTGTGCGCTCAGGGTCGCCCAGGGGTCGGCAACCGTGGCCATCGTGACGACCGGCGGCATCGTCGGACCACTGGTCGCAGCCCAGGACTACTCGGCTCCGGCCGTCGCGCTGATCGCCATGTCCATCGCAGCGGGCTCGATCATCGCCAGCCACGTCAACGACGGCGGATTCTGGATCATTGCGAAGTTCTTCAACCTGACCGTCAAGCAGACACTGCAGACATGGACGGTTCTCGAGACAATTCTGTCCGTGGTCAGCTTCGCCGTCGCAGGAATCCTCTTCGCGATCATCGCCTAGAGCCAGTGGCGCGGCTATGTGCCCTCGGCTGCACTCAGTCGCGCCACTGCGTCCGCACTTGATCACCGACGAAATGTGTGTTCTCGGCGGACATTTCCCGGCTCCCCGACCTCCCGACGAGATCATCGATCCGATCGTCCAAGCTGTGCGCTCGGGCCATCGCGTCGGAGGTGCGGGCCTCGGTCTCCGAGGACTCGACCACGTTCGCGAGTCGTACCAGCGCGGCCACCCGTCCGGTCAACTGTTTCCACACCACTTCCAGTGCGCCACGACGAGATTCGACCTGCGCTGCGGTCTCCTCGTCGACCATCGTTTCACCGATCCGGTTCAGCTCGGTCGCTACCGTTCGCAGCGACGTGGCATCGAGCGAGATCTCGGTGAGTTCGACGAACAGGTCCAGCTGATTGCGCTGGATCTCGAAGTAGGTCGATTGCCATGCAGGCGACCGACGCACTCGATCGAACGAGGTGCCGGCAAGGAACAGCAGCGTGTCGTAGCGATCGACGAAACGGTCGTCCTTTCGGTCCACGAATTGATCCACCATTCCGGTCGCCCACTCGACCCTGTCGGCCACCGGCGTTCTGCGCGCCAGCGTGCTCACCCGATCCGTAGCCGCATCCACCAGTGACAGGCCACGCTCGGCGATCGGGCCGAACTTCTGTGGCGCAGGCGTTCTCGTCAGCGCATCGAAGACCGCGTCCCGTTGGTCCAGATCGAGATGCACACCTTCCCGCCGCTCCTTTCGCGCCGCACGTACTCCGTTGGCGTAGTGCCGATTGGACATCACCACGGTGGTGCGGTGGTGATCGACGCGTTTGGTCAGCTCGGCAGCTCGCAGTCGGTACACGAGCGCCGATCCGGGCTTGCTCGTCGTGTCCTTGGCGAGCCAGCGATCGCGCTCGTCGACCAGAGTGCGCAATGCGCCGAATCCCCCGATCGACGGGAGCGAGCGCCCTGCATGCCATCGGTCGACGAGTACGACTCGGGTGGCCTGGTCCACTCGGCCGGCAGCGATGGCGACAGCGGCCGCGTCGGACAGTGGCTCGGAACGGCCGGGCAACCGGCAGTCGGCGCAGCGGCGGTGGACCTCGTCGTCGAACCGGGCACGCTGTTCGGCCGACCCATTGCCATCGAATTCGGACATCGTCTCTCCTAGATCGCGCCGGATCGCCGGTGTCGTCGACCGATCGCTCGCCATCGAGTGTTCCAGAATTTCAGATCAGTCCGCGCAACGATTGCTCGGTCTGCGGCTTCTTCTCGGCCAGCAGGGTGCGTGCCACGTCGAGGCCCTCCCAGACGTTCCACATCAGTACGCCCCGAACCACGGCATCGTCGTCGAGGTAGTAGACGACGCCTTCCTTGCCCACCGACTTCCAGTCCTCGACGACGCTCAGCGTCGTGGACACCGTGCCGATCGCCTGATAGCCGTCGTCGTAGACATCGGAGTAGAAGTACGGGGTGTAGCTGTAGGGATCTGCGGCGCCGGCCATATTGCGTCCTGCGGCCTTGCCCATCTCGGTCGCGTTGTCGACATGCTCGATACGACGGCGTCCGAGGATGGCATCGGGGTAGTTCGCCACGTCACCGGCGGCGTAGACGTGCTCGTCCTCGGTCCGGAGGAACTCGTCGACGATCACGCCGTCGTCGACCGACAGCCCTGCAGATTCGGCCAATTCCGTGTTGGGTCGCACGCCGAGTCCGAACACGACGCCGTCCGCCTCCACGGTCGAACCGTCGTCGAGTTGGAGTTGTACGCGCGCCGACGCCTCGGCTCCGGACACGACCCTCGTTCCCCGGCGCACGGTCACACCGTGGCCGGCGAATCCCTTGTCGAAGCCGGCAGCCAGGGTCGGCGGAAACATATGTCCCCCGAGTACGGCATCCGACGTCACCAGTGTGACCTTCACATTCTGGAGAGACAGGGCAGCTGCGATTTCGGTGCCGATGTATCCGCCGCCGACCACGGCGATGTGATCGGCGGTCTTGGTCAGCTCGCGCAGCGCCCGGTAGTCGGCGAAGGTGCGGAAGTACACCACGCGGGGGCTGGGAGCCAGTTCGATGCGCGTCGGCGTTGCGCCGGTCGCCAGGAGAAGCTGTCCGTACTCGTGGTGTTCTCCGGATTCCGTGGTGACCGACGAGTCGGAGCGGTCGACCGACACGACTCGAGTTCCGGTGTGCACTTCTGCGCCGGTGTCGGAGGCCGTGTCGAGCGAGACCTGATCACGGCCGAACTCCGGGTCGGTCCACAGCTTCTTCGACAGCGCCGGCCGCGTGTACGACGCGTCCGGGTCGGTGCCGAGTATGCCGATGGAGCCCGTCGTGTCCTGCTCGCGGATTCCGCGAGCCGCGCTGTCCGCGACCATTCCCCCGCCGATGATCAGGTAGTCGTAACGCATCGTTCACTCCTCGAAAGTCGACGTCGTTCACTTCGCGGCTACCCGGAACAACGCGAGAAGAATCCTCGGAGCCGCTCCGTCCGGGAACCCCGCAGGTGGAGGAACCGACCGGACTGTATGCAGCATCACACCCCGAAGAGGTTGGCCCAGGCCCATCGAGTGGGCATCTTGGTCTGGGCGACGAAACATCGTTTTTACTCGGGCCGAGCTGTAACGGTTCCGGCCGACCGAACGACTCACACCTCAGGACGCGAACAAAAGGAGACGATGTGACTGTTCAGATCGATTCGCTCGCAATTGGCACCGACAACGCCGATATCGCGACAGCTGACGTCGACCAGCTCTTCGACGAAGTTTCAACGCTGGACGCCACCATCATCGACGCCATCGAGCGTCGCACCCGCCTGGCGCGCACGCTTGCTGCGGCAACGCCGGACGCCACCGAGTCGGATCAGGCATCCGATCCCTATGCAGACCTCGGCAACGACGGCCACGTCTTCTCGCGGATGCTCTCGCGCCTCGCGCAGATCACGCGATAGCCACACCCCCCTTCAGCTTCGCAGTCCGCGACCCCGTCGAGCATCCGCTCGGCGGGGTCGCGTCGTGTCTGCACATCTGCACCCGATGACTTTTCGGATCGAGAGCTGTCAGTACGAACAAGACCGTCGTTCGACGGTTCGACGCAGCAGGCTCTTCCAGAAAAGGTGTGTATTCATGTCCCGTTCGCTGTTCGCCAACATGCCCGTCCGCGACGTCGTCGCAACCCGCAGATTCTTCGAGGGTCTCGGATTCCAGTTCAACGATATGTTCAGCGACGAGAATTGTGCATCGATGGTCGTCAGCGATCAAGCGACCGTGATGTTCCTGGCCACCTCGCGATTCGAGGACTTCATCTCGGACTCGATCTGCGACACTGGCTCGGCCCGGGAGGTACTGATGTGCGTCTCTGCCGACAGCCGTGAGGAAGTCGACTCGCTCACCGACGCGGCGATCGCCGCGGGTGGATCGAAGTGGATGGAGCCCCAGGATCACGGGTTCATGTACGGCCGGGCGTTCCGAGATCTCGACGACCACGTCTGGGAAGTGATGTGGATGGATCCGTCGGCCGTCTCGCAGGGCTGACCGAACGTTCGACTAGAGGCGGTCGGGCAAACCGAATCGATCGAACAGCGTCAGATCGAAGAAGCAGGTCACGTGCCCGACCCCTCTGGCATCGACATCGAGAACGTGCAACTGGAACGCGCGGTGCACACCGTCCTCGGCCAGCATGTAGAGCCCGTATGCGGGTTGACCGTTGGCAGAGGTGGCCACCATCCGCATGTCGCCTGCCCCGTTTGCGGGGCAGTTGTTCCTGATGAGAGATCCGATAGTCTCGCCACCCTGGTACCACCCGACGAACGGCGGCATTTCCCACACTGCATCCGAGGTGAACAGCGTGACCAGTCGGTCGATGTCGTAGCTCTCGAAACACTCCACGTACTGGGCGAGAAGTTCCTGTAATTCCGCGGATTCGATGGGCTCGACGTTGTCGAGCGCGGGCGCGATCTCGTCGAGCCGCTCCCGCGCTCGCTGCAGGAGGCTGTTCACTGCTGTCGTCGTCGTGGCGAGAACCTCGGCTACCTCCGATGCTTTCCACTGCAACACTTCGCGCATCAGCAGCACCGCGCGTTGCCGTGACGACAGATGCTGCAGGGAGGCGACGAAGGCGAGCCGCACGGATTCCCTCTCCACCACGATCGAAGCCGGATCACTCGCATCCGCCAGTTCGGAATCGGCGATCGGCTCGAGCCACGGAATCTCGTTGTTCTGCACCAGTTCGTCGGTGGGGCCGGAACTCGGTGCACCCAAGCCTGTCGGCAAGGGACGCTTCGCCCGGCCGTCCAGAGCGGTCAGACAGGTGTTGGTTGCGATTCGGTACAGCCATGTGCGCAGGGACGAACGGCCCTCGTATTTGGCGTAACCCCGCCATGCGCGAATGTACGTCTCCTGCAACAGGTCCTCGGCATCGTGGATCGACCCGGTCATGCGATAGCAGTGCGCGAGCAACTCGCGACGAAAGGGATCGAACTTCTCGACGAAGTCGTCCTTCTGTTCCGAGGCCACGGTCATGCGGTAGAGCGTAAACCGGACGCAGTCGCGCCACAGCTCGAACGCGCGCCGTCGAGAGGAATGCCGACACTTCTGCGTTAACCTCGGCATCGTGACATCGGCAACGAGTATCGACGACTTGGTCGAAGAGCTGTACCTGCAGCGTCGTCGAGCGTGGGAAGCCGCACTCGTCACGGCGCAGAACTTCCTCGAAACCATCGCCGACGAGATTCTCGAGGACGTCGATCGAGACCGACTCAATGCGCAGACTGCACGCATCAAGGACCCGGTCAGATCGGCCGACAAACTGCGCCGCTATCTGTCCGAGGGCCGCATCGCCGAGCCGACCGACGCCGATGCCGTCGCCGAGGCGTTGCCCGATCTCGTCGGCGTCAAGGTGCTGTGCAAGACCCCGCGCGATCAGCTGACGTTCGTCGCTGCGCTCGAGCGTGCGTGCAACGACCCGGAATGCTCCGTGCGGTTCGCACAACCACCCACCGATTACGTCGCCTTTCCCAAGCCGAGTGGCTACCGCGCGTATCACGCCGTGCTCGTCGTTCGAGTGGCCACGCATCAGGGCGATCTCGACGTGAAGGTGGAAGTTCAGGTCAAGACGCGCCTGCAGGACGCCTGGGGCGAGCTGACCCACGAGGACATGTACAAGCCCGGTGAGGCACTCAAGCCGACCAAGAAGCACACCGACTACGCCGCGCACATGGCCCACCTGCTCGATCAGGTGGATGCGATGGCCGACGATCTGGCCGCGCAGCTCGACTCGTTGACGGCCGCATCGAAGGACGGGGGCGTGCTTGCGGCCGCCCCGATTCCGAAGGATCCGGATTTCATCAGCGCCCGGGTCACCCGCACCGGTCCGCGCTACGCACTCGCCGTCGGACCCGACGGCCGTAGAGGCCTCGTTCCCGCACGATCGGTCAAGGCAGTCATCGGCTCGACCGACCGGATCGCCGTCAACGACTACCTCGAGGTGGGCGACTTCATCGACGTGGTGGTGGAAGATTCCGAGGACGCGCTCTACTACCACCTCACCTCGCAGCCGCCACGACGCAAGCCCGCGAAGAAGCGCAAGCGCTGACCTGGAGTTCTCAGCAACGTCTCACGTCGGTCCGGTAGACATGCCTTCTCGTGACCACTACCGAGAAATCCACGGTCGTCACCGATGCCGACAGTGTCGACACCGCGACCGACAGAACAGCCACCGACAGAACCGCGACCGCGGACCGGCGCGCAAGATTCCGCTCCGCCGAGACTCTGGTGCCTGCCGTCTCGTTCGCCGTGCTGGCGACGCTGTACGCAGTGATGTCCGTCCTCGGCCATCGCCAGCTCCGTACATCCGGATTCGACCTGGGCATATTCGTTCAGCAGATCGCGTCGTACTCGCAGTTCCAGGCACCGACATCGGACCTGCTCGGCACCGGCTACAACACCCTCGGTGACCACTTCTCGCCCATCACCGCGTTGCTGGGACCTGTCTACCGGCTGTTCCCGCACGCCGAGACGCTGCTGATCGCGCAAGCCGTGTTGTTCGCGCTTGCCGTGATTCCGATCAGCCGACTGGCGGTACAGAGATTCGGCACGATCGTCGGCATCGTGACGGCCGCGGCGTTCGGACTCTCCTGGGGCGTGCAGGCCGCGTTGAACTTCGACTTCCACGAGGTGGCGTTCGCGATGCCTCTGCTGGCCATGTCGATGGTCGCGCTGGTCGATCGGCGCTGGCTGCCGGCCCTTGCCTGGGCTCTACCCCTCGTGTTCGTCAAGGAGGACATGGGCCTGACGGTGATCGTCATCGGGGCATTGGTTGCGCTGTCGACGAGCGGCCGAACGCGCATCCTCGGGGCGCTGACTGCTGTATGGGGACTGACCTGGGTGGTTCTCGCGGTCAAGGTGATCGTCCCGGCCCTCAGCTCGGACAACTCGTACGACCAGGGTTCGAAGCTGCCTCCCCTGGGAGAAGGCATAGCCGACACCGCACACGGGCTGGTTGCCGGCGATTCACGGGCGGCCACCGCCTTTCTGCTGCTCGCTGTCACCGGCTTCTTCGCTCTGCGCTCTCCGCTGCTCCTGATCGCCGTCCCGACGGTCGCGTGGCGCTTTCTCAGTGACAACACCAACTTCTGGAAGCCGATCTACCACTACAACGCGATCCTCATGGTCATCGTGTTCATCGCTCTGCTCGACGCATTGGCGCGTAGCCACCGGCACGGTCAGCTCACCGAACGCGGCCGAAAGCTGATCGTCGCGTTCGTGGCAGCGTTCGCGGTCGTCGCACTGCCGTTCCTGCCCATGTCACGGGTGGTGCAAGCGCAGGAGTGGACGATCGATCCGCAGGCCGAGACCACCCGAGATATCTCCGAGTGGATTCCCGCCGGTGATCGAGTTGCGGCGTCGAACAATCTCGTGGCCCAACTCGTCGCCGACCACGACGTGTCGGTCTTTCCGCAGCGCACGACCGATTCGACCGTGCCGGATTGGATCGTCGTGAACCGCGAACGGCCCGCGGGTTGGCCGACGGACGAGACCGGCGATCGTCAGGCGATCAGCCGGGCGCTGGCGAGCGGATACGACGTCGTCTTCTCCGTCGACGGAATCGAGGTCCTGCACCGCGAGTGAGTGGTCCCGATTAGTGTTCGAACGAGTCGACCTCCCACTCGACTCACAGAGACGACTACTGCAAGGCAGGTACAGGACATCGACGCTCGAACCGGCGATCTCGGCGCCACCAAGACCGCATCGAAGCGCTCACCGTGGAATCGGAAGAATCCCTACCGCGCGCAGATTCTGAGCAACCGACGCCTCTCCGGTCCCACGTCGGCCAAAGAAGTTCGACACTTCTCGCTCGCGCTCGGCGAGAGCGGTATCGCCTACGAGGCCGGCGACGGATTCGGCGTCAAGCCCGTCAACGACGCGGCGCTGGTCTCGGCAGTGATCGAGCGTCTGGGTGTGCCTGCCGACACCGCGGTCCACACGAAGTCGGGCGAGATCACCTTGGCCGATGCCTTGACCACGGACTACGAGATCGGCATCCCGCCCATGGATCTGATCGAGGCCGTGGCCGAACGCGCCGGTGACGCCGAGCTCGATCACGTTCTGCAGAACGGCGACCGCGCGTCGTTCGACGCCTGGACCTGGGGTCGCGACGTCGTGGACGTTCTCGATCTCGATCGGTCGGGAGCGTTCGATCCAGCCGAATTCCTCGGGTTGCTGCGTCCTCTGCAACACCGGGTCTACTCGATTTCGTCGTCGCCGCTCGCGCACGAGGGCACCGTCCATCTGACCGTCTCGACGGTCCGATACCGGTCGGCCGAGCGTGATCGCGGTGGCGTCTGCTCGACGTACTTGGCCGATCGCGTCGAGGACGGACAGCAGGCCGGAGTGTTCCTGTCCGCCAACAAGTCGTTCCGCCTCCCCTCGGACGACACCCCGATCATCATGATCGGGCCGGGAACCGGAGTGGCACCCTTCCGAGCATTTCTGCACGAGCGGCACGCACGCGGAGCCAGAGGCGAGAACTGGCTGTTCTTCGGCGATCAGCATCGAACGAGCGACTTCCTCTACGAGGACGAACTCACCGAGTTCGAGCGCAGCGGTCTGTTGACGCGACTCGATCTGGCCTTCTCCCGTGACCAGCACGAGAAGATCTACGTGCAGCACCGCATGTGTGAGGCCGGAAAGCAGCTGTACGGGTGGCTCGAAGCGGGCGCGCACCTGTACGTGTGCGGCGATGCGACGCGCATGGCCAAGGGCGTCGACGAGGCACTGCACGAGATCGTCGCCGAACATGGTGGCCGCTCCCCCGACGCCGCCGAGGACTACGTCAACGACCTCAAGCAATCCAAGCGCTATCTGCGCGACGTGTACTGACTCGGGTTCTTGTCGGACCCTCTCGCTACGGTCTCGGATACAGGCATCAGTTCTCGTCCGAGAAGAGGGTTTGCATCGTGACCGCATTGCAGAACGGCCATTTCGACTCCACCACCGCGCTCGCGTGGGCCACGTTCACCGAGAACCTGCATGCTCGTCTTCGAACCTTGCCGAGGGGCGACTACATCACGGTTTCCGCCGCTCAGGCGAGCCCGGGCGAGCGTGGGTTGCGCCCGTACATCGATGTGGCGGCGACGAACCGCGGCGTGCTGGTGTCGGTGGCAGCGCTGCCGTCACTGCTGTACCCGGATGCCCCGGACACGACGGCCATGGATGTGCAACTACTCGACTGCGGATGGCTGGATCGAGGCAAGCCGGTCGCAGACGGGTCGATCATCGATCTCACACGAACCGACGCCCGAGCAGATGCGGCGCTCGTCGCGGAGATGATCACGCGCGTGTTCCGAGAGATCTGGAACGTCCCGCATCCGTCGTTCCTGAGCGTGTGGAGCGTGGCGGCCGACGGTGCATCATCGGGGCCGGTCGACCTGCAACGCGGGATCGTCGGTCGCACGACCGGCACCGCGACCGAGAGTCCGTCGGAGTCGTCCGACGACGTTCCTGCCGAGCTGACGGCACTTCAGACGCTGTGCCAGTTGATCGGTCGGCGCGTCGATGCGCACACCGTTCGATCGGTGTGCGCCGACGGCGATCTCGACGCGTTGAAAGCGCGAGCAGTCTCGCTGCATCGATCGGCCGCTGTTCGGGCCCGCCCCGACGACGCGAGTGCGGAGCACTCGGTCGCGGTATGGAAGAACCTTGCCCGCACCTGGCTGCTGGTCGCGCACAGCATGGACGCCGTGACGAGGGCAGACCGGCATGCGTGCCGGTGACGAAGAGGATACGACGAACTACAGGATCTTTCGGCGCAGGCCGCTCGCCCGCAGCACCTGACGTTCGACGCCCGCGCGGATGGCCTCTTCGGTACCGATCACCCGTACGTGCGATCGTGCACGAGTAATGGCGGTGTACAGCAGTTCTCGGGTCAACAGCGTCGATGCCTCGGCGGGCAGCAGAACCGACACGGTGTCGTACTGACTGCCTTGACTGCGGTGGATCGTCATTGCGTACACGGTGTGTACCGAGGAGAGCACATTCGGGTGAATCAAGACGTGGCCACGACCTCGCGGAAACGCCGCCATCGGAGTTCCGTTGTCTCCCAACACCACAACGCCGGTGTCCCCGTTGTAGATCCTCGCCTCGTGGTCGTTGGCCGTCACCAACAACGGCTGTCCGGGGTACCAGAGCGAGGGGTCGAGAAACGTTCCGCTGCCTTCTCCCACCCACTCCATCGCCTGCCGGTCCCACCGCGAGACCCCCCATCGACCCTCGCGGTGAGCGCACAGGAGGCGATGTTTCTCGAGCCCGAGCAGTGCTGCGGTGGCATCTCCTCGTACGGCGGCGGCGGTGACCTCGGCGGCGGTGTCGATCACGTCGGAACGCAGGGCGTCGACGTCGTCGGGGCTCTGGAACGAAATCTCCTCCGCACCGGACTCGAGCAGCGCCATCACGTCGTCGCCCCGGCCGTCTCGCACGGCCACGGCCAGGCGAGCGATGGCTCCGCCGAACCGTCGGCCACGACTGAGCCGAACGACGCCGCCGCGCAGTCGGTCTCGCTCGAATGCGCTCAGAGCGGCTTCCGCGGGATCCTCGGCTGCGGCGAAGTCCACGTCGACGAGCTGCGCCAGAATCGGGTTCTCGATGCCGGTGACCGGCCTGGCCACCAGATCTGCCAGCACTGCGCCTGCGTCGACCGACGTCAGCTGATCCGGGTCTCCCACGAGAATCAACCGAGACTCCGGACGCACGGCTTCCAGTAGCCGACACATCATCGTCAGAGACACCATCGAGGTTTCGTCGACGACGATGACGTCGTACGGCAGTCGGTTCTCGGCGTCGTGCCGAAACCTCGTCTTGCTACCGGGCTTCCATCCCAGAAGTCGGTGCAGCGTCATCGCTTTCAGGTCTGCTGGAAGTCCGAGGAGCCCGGCTTGTTCGGACACGGACTCCTGCAACCGGGCTGCGGCTTTGCCGGTGGGTGCGGCGAGCCCGATGCGCAGATCGCTTCCGTGTTCGCGGACGAGAAGCGCCAGAATTCTCGCTACTGTATGGGTCTTTCCGGTTCCCGGTCCGCCTGCGATGACCGTGGTCCACTGCGTCGCCGCCAGCGCTGCCGCTATTCGCTGTCGATCGGGAGCGGCCGTCGGTGCGCCAGACTCGTCCACGAACAGCGCGGCCAGCGCGTCGCGGATCTCGTCTGCATCGGCGGCCGGGTGGGATTGCGAACGCACGTCGAGGAGATCTCGAACGGTGCTCTCCTGCAAATGGTATCGGTCCAGGTACAGCAGCTCACCCTGATCGGTGTCGACCAGTTTCAGCGGTCTCAACGGTCCATTCGGACTGCCGAGCACCAGTGGACTCACCCTCAGTGCTCCGAGCACGTCGTCGAGCTCCGGCCACGGAAGTGCGCTCGGATCGACGTCCGAATCCTCGTCGACGGTGACGTCTCGCAGTCGTCGCAGATCCAGACATACCGAGCCCGATCGCACCGAGCGCACCGTCAGAGCAGTGGCGAGCAGTACATGCTCCGACGACTCCCCGGCCAGGGCACCGAGGCGCAACGCCACGTGCACGTCGGATGCCGACAGCACACCCACGTCGTTGAAGGTGCGCAGGATTCCACTGCCGCGCAGTGCAATCGAGACTCCGGTCATCGGGTCACCCTCCCCGCGAGCAGGTCCGACAGCTCGACCACCAGAGCTGCGGGCGGATTCCAGTCGAACACCCCGCACCCGGCGGGGGTCTGCGGTCCGACCATGCCCCGCACGAACAGGTACCGGATACCGCCGAGGTGTAGCTGCGGGTCGTAGTTCGATTGACGCCATCGCAGATATCGATGCAGTGCAACGGCATACAGGATTGCCTGCAGCGGATAATGCGAGCGGATCATTTCCTGGGCCATCTTCTCGCGCGTGAAGTTGCCGGTGGTCAGATCGCCTCTGGCGATTCGATTCGTCTTGTAGTCCACCACGACGTACCGCGGTCCGGACACGCGAAGAATCGAGTCGATACTTCCGGTGAGGAACCCGCGCAGTGGTGTCGCCTCCAGATCGTCGAGCAGATCTGCATAGGACGCGAGCACGTCCGCCGGATCGAGGTGGTGTCGCAACAGCCGCGCCACGGACTTCAACGTGACCGTGTCCGCCACCGGATCGTCTCCGCCGGCCAAGGGCAGCTCGAAGTCGAGTTCGGCCAGATGGTCTGAGGGCGCTACGTCGGCCAGCGTCCCGAATCCCAATGGTGTCTGCATCACCGGCAGAAGCGCTTGTGCCAATGCCACCGGATCGACCTCCGCCATCCGCGACGCGACCGCGGCAGCGCAGCGGCGCTCGAGTTCCTCGAGCAGATCGGGTGCGGACGTGTCGACGTGTTCGAGTGCCTCGTGGACGAGCGTTCCGAACGCCGCGCCGGCAGGCATGCCGTTCATCGGTGACGCGATTCCGTCCAGCTGTTCGTCGATGTACTCGCCTCCTGGGTATTCGGCGCCCACCGACGTGTCGGCGGGCTCGTCCGACTTCTCGGGATGCTCGGCCTCGCTGGTCACTCCTACCTCGGGCCGGCCGGGCGCGGCGTCGTGAGCGTGAGCTGTCAACGCGGAGTACGACGTTCGACGCCACAGGAGGTCGAGGGTTCGATCGAATCGTGCGGCAGCGACGTCGAGGTGCGGTTGCTCGGGACGAATCCAATGTGCGGTGGACGGCTCACCGGGTCCCACCGGTTCGACCGAGATGAGGTCGGCTGCCGACCCGACCCAGGATTGGAGCCGGTTCGCAGTCGTCGCGTCGTCGAAAACCTTGTAGGACGGCTCCGGCAGAGCAATTCCGGGGATTCGTCCGAACAGCATGCGGTGCAGCGAGGACGTCGCGGTGTTGCGGCCCGGTGCCCACCACAGCACGATCCGGCTCTCGGCGCGGGTGAGACCGACGTAGAGCAGTCGCAGTTCCTCGCCCGCTTCCTCCTGGTCGTTGAGAATCTTTCTGGCCGCGTAGCCCGTTCCGGACGGTCCGCCGACGTCTCGGATTCGCGTGCCGTTCTCGTGCAGCAACAGCGTCGACGGCTTGCTGAAGTACAACGTGTCCCAGGCGTAGGGCAGATAGACGACCGGGAATTCGAGCCCTTTGCTGCCGTGTGTCGTCATGATCTGCACTGCTGCGGAATCACTGTCGAGTCGTCGACTGCGGTCGGTCGACCCGCCCGCTGCCGGTTCCTTGATGCGGTCGGTCAGCCAGCGAGTGAGGGCGGTGATTCCGTAGGACTCGGATACCGCTGCGCGGTTGAGTAATTGGGCGATGTGCCGCAGATCGGTCATCGTGCGCTCACCGGCTTCGACCGCGAGCAACCGGGCATCGAGTCCGGACTGGGCCGACACCCGCTCGAAGACTGCCGCGAACCCGGCCTCGTCGAACAGCACCGAATACTCGCGCAGCCGACTGCTGACCTGGGACAGCGCGTCCTCGGCCCCGGAGTCGAGCTGCGCTGCGGTCCACCCGAGCAGCGGAGTCAACGCGGCGAGACGTACGCGATCGGTGCGATGAGGTTGCTCGATGGCCTGCAGCAACCACAGCCAGTGTCGGGCACTCTCGGTGCCGAACACGCTGGTGCTGCTCGACACGACGGACGGGACCCCGACCGCGTCGAGTGCGTCCCGAATCAAGGCCACCTGCTTGGTCGTTCGGGTCAACACGGCAATGTCTCGCGGTTCGATCACCCGAGGGCCATCCGGTCGCTCGATCACGGCATGTCCGGACAACAGCTCGACGATGTCCGCCGCAACGTCTGCTGCAACCCGGGATCGGAGTCGGTCGACTGCCGGAAAACCCTGCCGCAGTGGACCGGCGCCGGTTCGCGGCAGATAGCGCAACCGCAAAGGCGGATGTCCGACCATGCGTGAGAGAGGGTTTCGAGGTTCGACTCGGTGCACCACGATGTCCTCGTGACCGAGGGCCGCACCGCCGTACAGATGATGCAGGGCGTCGAGCAACCCCGAATCACTACGCCAGTTGGCAGTGAGCTCGTAGAGATGGTCCGCGGTCTGCACCGCGTCGAGGTAACTCAGCACCTCGGCTCCGCGGAACGCGTAGATGGCCTGCTTCGGATCGCCGACGAGGATGAGCGTCGTGAATCCGTGAAACGCCCGCCGCAGAATGTCCCACTGCATGGGGTCGGTGTCCTGGAACTCGTCGATCAATACGACGCGGAATCGGTCTCGCACTCGCGCGCAGGCGGCCTCGCCGTGGACGGGGTCGGACAACACCGAATGCAGAAGTCCCAGAAGATCGTTGTAGTCACGCAGCCCGAGCAGGCGTTTGCGACGTTCGATCTCACGGCGCGCTTCCCGGGCGAACCGCACACGAAGTGCGGGCTCGCGGTTGCCGTCGTCCTGGTCCTCGGTGTCGGGATACAGAATCGACTGTTGGTCACCCACGGCCGCCAACGCCAACTGCTGAGCGTCCCGCCTGCTGAATGCCGGTGCCTCGTCGTCACCGCTGAACATCTGCAGATACAGGTCGTCCACGACCTGTTCGAGTAGGTCCGAAACCGCTTCGACGAACGCCGATTCCGGTTCGCGCTCGCCTGCGATGCCGAGGCCGTCGAGCATGCGCTGACAGAAACTGTGCGTGGTGACGATGGTTCCGGCGTCGAAGTCCGACAGTGCCCGACGCAACCGTCGACGCCGCCGGTCCACCTCGGCGTCGTCGACTGCGGCCAGAAACGCCACGAGTGGATCCCGAGATACCCGAGCGGCGTCCGGGTCTGCCAGGTCCCGGGCGATCGACGCGAACCTGCTTCGGGTGCGATCACGCAGTTCCTGGGTCGCGGCCCGACTGAACGTCACCAGCAGCAGGTCCGAGATCTCGGCGATCCCTTCGGCGATGTATCGCGAGGCCAACCCCACGATCGCGTACGTCTTGCCGGTCCCTGCACTGGCTTCCAGGACGGTCGTTCCGGTAGGCATCGGACCGAGCAGGTCGAATCCGCGGGCGGCAGTCATGCGTTCCCCATGTTCTCGGCGGTCAGCAACGGGTCCCACAGTGTTCGAGCGAGAATCCCGAAGCGGCTCTTCTCGTTCGTCGGCTCCGTCTCGTCGGCGAGCGGGGCGGCGGCGAGCAATGTCTGGAACGACAGGGTCGAACCATGGACGTACCGCAACGATCGATCGGTCCCGTCGCCGAAGTCGCCCCGCCAGGCCCACGTTGCCGAGTCGTAGCCGTCCTCGATGGATCCGCCGCCGAACCGCTTCTCCGCGTACGCCGACGCGGTACCGGTCGAGATCGGCAACGGCGAGGTCATTCCACGGTCCCGCAAGTTCACCAGCTCCCTCAGGACGGCGACGGGGTCCAGCGGGGCGCTGAGCCGAGAGCGACGAGGCGGGCGCATCCCACTCGCGCGGCCGATGGTGACGGCGCTCCACTCCCCTGCTTCCGATGCCGCTACCGCCAGCAACCGCACCCACGCGGCCAGTCGATGCTTGGCGGCCAGGCGGGAGTACGAGGAGCGCGCCAGCGTGCGGCCGTGAATTCCGGTGACGGTGCCGGTCAGGCGTCGTCCGTCGCCGAGATCGACCGCGACGTCGATCGTCTCGGCCGGACCCTCGTGGAAGGGAGCGGCCGCGTCGGCGATGATTCCGACGATCTGCCGGATGTCGGACATCTCCCGGCGGCCCTGATGGAACGGCGGGAGGGTGCCGCGCCGCCACTCGGCGTCGGCGAATTCTCCGATGTCCCCACCAGCGAGCACCGCGGCAAGCATCCGATCACCGATGTTCCATCGGGACAACGGATCCAGCTCGATGTCCAGGCTGTCCGCCAGGTCGTCCTCGAGCTCGGGAACGCGGAAGCCGAGCCGTTGGCGCAGAAAGGCCTGCACCGGATTCTCGACGAAGGCGATGAGTTCGGCGAGCTCGACGTCCCCGCGCTCCGCCGGAGGAAGCGCGTCGGGCAGAAACGGTGCCACCGGATCGGGCGTCCGTTGCTGGGACACCGCTCCGGCCAGGGCAACCGTGTCGAAGCTGAACGGGTGTTCGGCCTCGAAGTTGTGCGGATCGAACGGCTGCAACGGATGCCGATGTTCGACGCTTCCGCCCGCGGTCACCTCGAGCACGTCCATCAACTCGCGCAGTGGGATCGCGGGCGGCTTGGCCGAACCGTCGACGGGGTCTGCTCCGGTGTAGAACAAGAGCAGTTTTTCCTCCGCCGACATCACCGCGTCGAGGAGCAGTTGCCGATCCTCACTGCGAATATCTCGTTCGCCGACGGCCGGATCGCGGGCGAGGATGTCGTCTCCGTCGATACTGCCCACTCGGGGGAACACCTCGTCGTCGAGTCCGAGCAGCACCACCACTCGGTGCGGCACCGAGCGCATCGGCACCATGGTGCACACGGTCAGCTCGCCGGTACGGAAGTTCGATCGGGTGGGTCGGCCGGCCAGTCTGCCGGCCAGCATGGCACGCACGTCCGCGAGTCGTAGCTCGGCGGTGCCGCCGTGTTCGGTGGCGTCGGCGATCTCGCGATGTGCCTGTGCCAGTTGCCATTCGTCGGCCGTGGGCACGTCGGCGAGCAGATCGAGGGCGCGCCCCAGCTGCCGCGTCCACTCGGTCACCGATGCCGGACCGGCCAGTGCGCGGAGCACCGAGGCGAGCCGATCCACCAACTCGGCGAAGCGGCCGGCGAGGGTGATGTCGTTGCTGTCGACATCGTCGAGAGGCAGCGCGAGGTCGAGGTACTCGTTCCGAGTCTCGTCCGCGGCCACTCCCAACAGGATGCGATCGAGCGCCGATTTGAAGGTGTTCTGTCGAAAACCGTTCAAGCCATAGGCTTCTCGTTGCCGAACTGTCAATCCCCAGCGAGCACCGGAGCTCGTCACCCATTCGCGCAGGCGCTCGAGATCGTCGTCGGTGAACGAGAACTTCTCCCGTACCGGACCACTCGCGGCGAAGTCCAACAGCTCGCTCGCCGTCACCCGGCCCTCCGAGAAGTCCAGCACCGTGGCGATGACGTCGAGGACGGGGTTGGTGCGACGCAGGCCCCGATCGGCCAGGCGCACCCGCAACCGGTGTCCGGGATGCACCAGCGCCGCCTGCCCGAAGTTCGCGCGGATCAGCGGCGCGTAGGTCTCGACATCCGGGCACATCACCAGCACGTCCCGTGGTTCGAGCGTCGGGTCGCCGGTGAACAGATGCAGCAACGACTCGCGCAGAACCTCCACCTGCCGAGCCGGTCCGTGGCACGCGTGAATCTGCACCGATCCGTCCACGAAGGTTGTGCCGTCGTCGAATTCGGCAGAAGGAGGCGAATCGGCGGTGATGTCCGCCTGGATTCGGCCGAGCAGGGTGTTCGCTGTTTGCGGGCCCTCGTGATGCACGGTGCGCGTCGCCACCGACGCGATGGTGGCCTGCAGTTCTCGTACGTCTCGCGACAGGCCTGCCAGCAGGGGATGCTCGACGGCCAGAGCTGTCGTGTCGTCTCGTCGGCGCGTCACCGCCGGAATCTCGGCGAGGGTGCGCCACATCGACGGACTGGGATGCGGAACCCAGATGTGCACGTCGCGAGCCTGCGACAGCGCACTCAATATCTCGAGCTGATCGGTTGTCAGCCGGGTCGGACCGAACACCGACAACCGGCTCGGCAGGTCCACCGACTCCGGTGCGTCCCGGAGTCGGGCGCAGGTCTGCGGCAGGCGTTCGGCTGGGCTCGGGCTGCCGATCCGCTCGCGTATCGCGGCCCACACTCGCGGTTGCCACAGCAGGTCCTCGTCGAGATCGCCGCCGTGGCCGTCGGTGAAGCGCCCGTCGAGCCAGTCGCGCAGCATCTGGGGACGCTGAGATCCGTAGGTGCGAAACAGGTCTGCCACATGCGATGCCGTCGACCAGCGGCGTCCCGCCCGATGATCCTCGGAACCTGCACCGAGGTGCTTGAACAGCACTGCCGCCCAGGTCTCGGTGCGACACTCGTCGATCACCTCCAGCGCGGTCCAGAGAACCCGGCCCGGAGCCCAGGGATCATCGTCGGGGTCCATGTCGTCGACCGCGGCAATGGCGCGCGAGACCAACCGCGACGGGCTCGGGAAGTCGATGTTGGCTGCGATACCGTCGCCATTCGATCCGCCCAGTGTGCTCGACAGTCGCTGCGTGAGCCACCGCTCGACGCCCTTCGCCGGGACCGACACGATCTCGGGCACGAACGGATCGGCCAGCGGTACGGACAGGATGTCGGCGAGTGCAGCCGCGAGTGTTCCGGCGCGTTCGGCGCGGTGGAGCGTCAACACCGTTGCGGTCCCCTGCCTGCTCGTATCGGTGCCCGATTTCGGGCTCGTGACGACCCTACTCGAGCCACCGACAGATTCTGCGCGATGAGTCGGGCCGTCGGATCCGGTCCATATCTGCACAACCGAACGATACGAAGGAGAACGCGATGATCGAACATGTGCTTGCCGTGGTGGCGGTGCGCGATATCGACTCGGCACGAGAGTGGTACGAGAAGCTGTTCGACCGCCGGGCCGACAACAATCCGATGGCGAGTCTGGTGGAGTGGCGGCTGGCGTCCGCTGCGTGGCTGCAAGTGACCGTGGATCCCGAGCGGGCAGGCTCGTCGTTGTTCAACGTTGCCGTCGAAGACATCGAGGTGTTCGTCGATGCCGCTCGTTCCCGCGGAATCGACTTCGGCAATATCGTCGATGCGAACAAAGGGGTCAGACTGTCCACGGCCTCCGATCCCGACGGCAACTCCATCACTGCGATCGGCGGCTTTCGCGAGCACTACTGATCGAGCGGTTGCCGTTCTCGTACGGGATGTAACGACGAACCCCGTCGATGCGACATGGTGAACGGAAATGCGACCGACCGGTTCGAATAGAACGAGACGGTTGCTTCCGGTCTCGCGGGTGACATCTCGGCCGCGACATCGACACCTCTCGTGACCCGAACGGACCCTCGACATGACCAGCGCCTACCCGCCACCCTTCCAGCGACCGGCACTCGAGCCAGAGACGTCTCGCCGACCCCTGTTCGGAAAGGTATTCGCCTGGGCCGCAATCGTTTTCGGTGCATTCTTTCTGATCGGGGCAGTGTTCTCGTTCGAGTTCGGAGCGCTACTCGTCGGAGCGTTGCTGGTCGGCAGCGGAGTCGTGTACCTGCGCTCGTCACCCGCGCGGGGCCGCAAGGTCTGGGCCGTACCTGCCATCGCCATCCTCCCCGCACTGTTCGTGATGGGGCTGACCACCACGACCGAGCCCGAGACCACGACCGCCATCGCACCGGTCGCGGCCGTGCCTGCGTTGCCGACCGTCACGACGACCACCGCGCCGCCGTCGACAACCACACCGGCCCCGACCACCACCACCGCAGCCCCGACGACCGAAACAGTGGCGGCCATCGTCGAGATACCGACGACGACGGAATACGTCCCGCTGCCCGAGCCCGCGTACATCCCGGAGCCCGTCTACACGCCGGAGCCGGTGTACACACCCGAGCCCGTCTACTCCGCCCCCGCGCCGTTGGCCGCAGTGCCGTCCGCTGTCTCGTACGCCAATTGCGATGCGGTCCGTGCGGCGGGTGCAGCCCCGATCTACGCCGGGGATCCGGGTTACAGCACCAAGCTGGACCGGGACAAGGATGGCGTCGGCTGCGAGAACTGACCAGTCACCCCACCAACCGCCGCGTCAGGTTCGCGGCTTCGCGGGAGTAGGCGACCAGCATGACGAGGTCGACCGACGGCCGGGCAGCTTCGACTGCCACGACCTGCTGGGTGACTGCATCGTGCATCGGCCATCCGTAGGAGCCACCGGAAATCAGGGGAAACGCGATGGATTTCAGGTTCATCGACGCTGCCAGCGCCAGACTTCGGGCATAGCAGAGTCGCAGCAGCTCCGATCTGTCCTCGTGCGGGGAGTAGCGCGGGCCGACGGTGTGGATGACATGGCCTGCTCGAAGTCGGCCCGCGGTCGTGGCGACGGCTGCGCCGATGTCGAGGCCGTGGGGCAGGGTGGTGGCCCGCAGAGCCTTGCATTCTGCGAGGATCTCCGGCCCACCGGCTCGGTGGATGGCACCGTCCACTCCCCCGCCGCCGAGCAATCGCGTATTGGCGGCATTGACGATCGCATCTGCGGCCACGTCAGTGATGTCGCCCTGCACGACGTCGATGATCGTCATGAAAGCCCTTTCGTTGCAATGATGTTCGAGGTAATTCGGTCGAGATCGTCGGCGCGCAACCCTGGGTAGCCGTGGACGATGTCGCGCCATTCGCTCGGCACCGCCGATGCGCCCCAACGCGCTCCGAGAAGTCCTCCGGCTATGGCCGCCGTGGTGTCGGTATCACCGCCGGCGCGGACACACAGTTCGAGAGCGGCAGGCAGGGGCCGCTCCGCGTCGGCAGATCGATGGATTGCCCACCACGCCGTCTGCAGAGCGTGGACCACCCAGCCGTTGTTCGGGAAATCGGACGGCTGCCCCTCCTGCGCCTGACGAAGCAGGGGCTGCCAGAACTCGCGGACGTCGGCCTCGGCCTCGTTCAGAAATTCGCACACCCCGCCGTACGTACCGTGACGAACCGCGAATCGAATTGCGTGACTCCACATTCGGCACGCTTGACCGGCGCGGGGGTCGGCGTGGGTGAGGGCACTGATCCGCTCCGCTGCATCTCGGCATCCAGCCGGGTCGTCGAGGTAGGCCAAGGCAATCGGTGCCGTTCGCATCAATGATCCGTTGCCGCCGGTTCTCCCTGCCAACGACGCCGCCACCGCAGTCATGTCGGCACCACTGCGCGACCGCTGCGAGAGCACGAGCCGGGTCTGATTTCCCACATCCGGAGGGTCCTGGTCGAACCAGTCGCGAAACTGCTCGGCGACCTCGTCCACGTCACCGCCCTGCTCGAGTGCACGCGCGACGCAGAGCGCCATCGAGGTGTCGTCGGTCCATTCCCCCGGGGCCCAGTCGAATGCACCGCCGCCGATCATGGCGATGGCCGTTTCGTTCGAGGGATATCCGAATTCGTATCCTGCGCCCAACGCGTCGCCCACGGCAGTTCCGAGCAGAACGCCCCGCGCCCGATCCTGCTCGATGGCTGTCAGTTCCATGACTCCCCCTTAGATCGATGTTGCGCTAACCATAGATCAGATTCGCGCTAAGATGCAAGACATGACGTGGCGAGACCGAGACGGCAACACTCTGACCGACTATCCACGCCCCTCCGTAGCAGTCGATGTCGCAGTACTGACCGTCCGCGAGCGTCGACTGCAGGTAGTCGTCGTTCCGTCGGAGCGCGGCCCTGCGCTACCGGGCACGTTCCTTCGACCGTCGGAGACTCTCGCCGACGCGGCAGACCGCGCGTTGAGGACGAAGGCAGACCTGACCGATCTCACTTTCCATCAGTTGAGGATGTTCGACGGCCCCGACCGCGACGACCGCGGATGGGTACTGTCCATGGCGCACAGCGCTGCGATAGCGGCTCGATCGCTTTCTCCCACAACCGTTTCGATGCCGATCGACGACTCCAGGCCGGTGTCACCGATGGCCTTCGACCACGGCGACATGGTGTCCGAAGCAGTTCGCGACCTCCGTGATCGTTACGCGCACGAGGTCGATCCCGCACTGTTGACGGACGCGGAATTCACCCTCCTCGAACTTCGCGAGCTGTACGAGATCGTGTTCGACCGCCCTCTACCGAAAGACACGTTCCGACGCCACGTCCTGGGGTCACTACAGGGGACCGGCACCACCTCGACCGCAGGCGGGGGCCGCCCCGCAGAGCTGTATCGCCGTGCATCGAATCCAGCCCTTCCTGCGTCTGCGGGCTCGTTCCTTCTTCGCTGAGGGCACGGATCGACGAAACCGGACATGCCAACAGATAAGCTGGGCGTCATGGGATCGAAGCGGCCTGCCAACCGCGGACAGAAACGTGCAGAAAAGACCAAGGCCCGGCAACGGCGTCACCAGCAATCCCGACCGGCCCCGACCGGTGCCGTCACCGAACGCATCGCCGATCTGATCGACGGTTTCGTCGAATGGCTCGACGAGAGCGAGATGTCGGAACAATCGGAAGCGATCTCCCGGCTCGTGTCGTCGACACTGACCCAACTTGCCGGTGCTCGTCAGGGCTTCTCCCCCAGCGCCTGGCTTCCCGCCGATGCACATCTGCTGGTCGATGCGGCCGAACGCATCCTGCAGGAGGAATCCGACACTGCGGAGGACACCGCGGTCAATCTCGTTCTCACCTCGCTGCAGTACCTGACATTCCTCGATGAAACCGACCTCTGGGACGGCAGCCCCGAGGACTACGCGCACTGCATGGAAGATCTCTCGGACTTCCTCGAGGGCGACGAGCCCGACATGCTCGACGCCGACGACATCGACCTGCCCGATGTTTCCCTGGCCCAGGAACTCGCCGCGATCTCGGCGCTGCCGCTGCTGCCTGCCCTCGACGACATCGTCGCGCGCGTCGCCGATGGATTGACGGTGGGCGACAACGCCGACCTGCAGCGCGCCGTCGGCTCCGCCCCGCTCGATCCCGCCCGGCTCGATGCGGGTGCCGCGGCCGACTACTGGTCGACGGCCATCGCCACCGAATTGATTCGCATCGACGGAGACACCGCCAGGCCGGGAGACAATGCGCATTCGCTGGCCGGCCGTGGCGCCGAGACCGTGCACGAGCTGGTGGCCGAGCACGTGCGCGTGCAGCTGTCGGGAGATGCCGACGACCCCGATGTGTCACGGTCGCTGGCCAACACCTTCGCCGTGCAGACACTCCTGGCCGCGATGACCGACGAGCTGCCGATCAACAACGAGGGTGAGGACTACGCCGAGCTCGAAGGTGAGGATCTGCGTACGGCGCAGCTGATCGACCACCGCGTTCGATCCCTCATCGAGCAGGGCATCCTCGTCAGGATCGAGGAGGTACTCGCCGTTCCGCACGCGTTGCGCCCGGCGGTGCTGGACGGTGTGGCCGAGGCGCAGCCGTTCGGTGTGATCGACGAGGAGTCGCAGGACGACCCGCTCTACGGCTCGGTCGGGGATCCGGCGTCGTCGTGACAGCCCCCGCGAGCGCCGAGACCGTGTCGGTGGTCGCCGCTAGCGTCACCGACTGTGCGTTACGTCAACGCGATCTGGGTAAGGAGCCGACATGAGCGATTCACTCGAGTTCGACTTCGACGTCGACGCTGCCTGGATGCAGTTCCAGCGCAAGCTCGGCGACTACGTCAGCGCGATGCGCGACGGTGATGCGCTGGTGATCGAGTCGCGATACGACACCACCGACGGCGTGCCGGACACCGCCGCCTGCGTGCAGTTCTACGCCTGGGATCTCGACATGGTCCGCTGCGAAATTCCGGCGAACGAGCACCTGCACAGTAGCCGCGAGATCACCGATGAGCAGCGAGAAGCACTGAGCCAGTTGGGATTTCGCACGGCAGTCGATTCCGAACCCACGGCACCGCACGTGGACCGCAATCGCTCGTGGTCCGATGATCTGGCGAAGAAGACCGTGGCGGTGTTCCGCGACATCTGGGGCCTGCCCCACCCGTCCTTCCTTGGCTCACGCGCCACCGGTCGGTACGACGTCCCGAGTTTCGACGCCTCCGCGCCCGAGGCCGATACGACCGTCGTCCCATTGTGTGTGCAACCGAGGGGCAAGGAACACCTACAGCAACTCGTCGATCGCGCCCTCGAACCATGGTTCGGTTTTCCGCCGGACCACGATCCGGACGGTGACATCCCCCTACGGTTCGTGAACGGCACCGCGTACGTGTCGGTCAAACCCACCGAACCTGTGGTCGAAATCAATTCGACGCTGGTGCACGCCGTGTCGGGGCGAACCCGCGCAGCCGAGTTGCTGGTCGATCTCAATCTGCAGCTCCCCGACGTGATGCTGCACCTGGTTCAGGACTGCATCGTCGCGCAGGTGCGAGTGAGCGGGTCACCCTTCGTCGCGGATCACCTGCTGTGGGCAGTGCGAATGCTCAGCCACGTTTGGGAGCAGGTCGACGAGAAATTCGCCGAGGATTTCGGCGGCGCACTCGGGGAACCGACGCCGCCGCCGATCGACACGGACGACTTTCCGGCCGGACTGCTCGAATTGGTCGAGCTCGTCGATCGGTCCGAGGAATCCCTGGACCTCGACACCGTCCTCGGATGTTGCTCCTCCGATCGCGATGTCGTCGTCTCCTACCTGCGCATCAGCGCGGAGCAGGAGGCGTCGTGGCGCGGTATGGCGGTCGCTGCAGATCTCGGCGACGAGCACTGCGACGTCGACGAGGCAGATCGAGAGGCCGGCAAGTGGGGCCGCGCCGTGGCTGCTCTGCGAGAGGTACTGCGCAGCACACCCGACCAGGTCACGCCGGTGGTCGATCCGTCGGCGATCCAGTTGCAGCTGTTCGAGACCGACGAGGTGGCAGAGGTATCCGACGAGCGTTCGGACGAACAGTAGACGTCAGCCGAACAGGATTTTTCCCACACGCTTCCCTTTCGTGTTAACTGGGGTTACATTAACTCTATGTTCGCACCTCGTTTGGAGAAGCCATGACACTGACGACAGGCACGACGTCCGTTTCGGTCGACACCGACGCCACGGACGAACAGCAGTACATCGAGACACTCACCCTGCTGTCCGAGGGTTCTGTGCACAAGCACTTCGATCCGTACGTCGACATCGACTGGGAGTCCGAGAAGTTCGCGGTGCCCGCGAACGATCCCCGCTGGGTACTCCCCGCCAAGACGGACCCGATCGGTGGCCACGCCTGGTACCGAGCACTTCCGCTCGACAAGCAGATCGAGATCGGCATGTGGCGTCAGGCCAATGTCGCCAAGGTCGGCCTTCAGTTCGAGAACATCCTGATCCGCGGCATGATGCAGTACGTGTTCTCGCTGCCCAATGGCTCCGCCGAGGCACGCTACTGCACCCACGAATCCATCGAAGAGTGCAACCACACCCTGATGTTCCAGGAGATGGTCAACCGCGTCGATTCCGACGCCCCAGGCATGAGCCGGCCCATGAAGATGCTCTCGCCGTTCATCCCCCTGTTTGCCACCCTCCTACCCGAGTTGTTCTTCGTCGGCGTTCTCGCAGGCGAGGAGCCGATCGACCACATTCAGAAGTCCGTCCTGCGGTCCGGTGAAGAAATCCACCCGATCATGCAGAGCGTCATGGCGATTCACGTAGCCGAGGAAGCGCGGCACATCTCCTTCGCGCATCAGTTGCTGCGTCGTCGCGTTCCCAAGATGTCCAAGGCCGGGCGCTTCCTGCTCTCGCTGGCCTTCCCGGTCACGATGCGCATCCTGTGCGACGTCATCGTCATTCCGCCGAAGAAGTTCTGGACGAAGTTCGACATCCCGAAGCAGGTGAAGAAGGACCTGTTCTGGGGCACCGAGGAATCCCAGCACGCGTTGCAGGATTACTTCGGAGATGTGCGCATGCTGGCCACCGACACCGGGATGATGAATCGCGCCGCTCGCCTGATGTGGAAGCTGTGCGGAATCGACGGCAAGGCCTCACGTTTCCGTAGCGAGCCCGACCGCAGCTCCAGCCAGTTCGCCGCATAGCTCTCTCGCCGCTCAGCCATTCTTGCCACTGCCGTCAGGAACCCCTCATGCCCCACGTCGTCACCCAATCATGTTGCAGCGACGCATCGTGCGTCTTCGCGTGTCCCGTCAACTGCATTCATCCCACTCCCGACGAGCCGGACTTCCTGACGGCGGAGATGTTGCACATCGACCCGCAATCGTGTGTCGACTGCGGCGCGTGCGTGTCGGCCTGCCCCGTCGATGCCATTGTGCCGCAGGCGAAACTGACCGAGGCGCAACTGCCGTTCCTGACGATCAATGCGGATTTCTACAAGCAGGAGCGCCCACCCCGGCCCATCTTGGCCCCGGTCACCCCGGCAGCCTCGGTGTCGAGGGATCGCCAGCCGCTCCGAGTCGCTATCGTCGGATCCGGCCCGTCGGCCATGTATGCGGCGGATGAACTGCTCACTCAGCCGGGCGTGAACGTCGATGTCTACGACCGGCTTCCGCAACCACATGGTCTCGCTCGACTCGGCGTCGCACCCGATCATCAGAAGACCCGTCAGGTATCCCGACTGTTCGAAACGATCTCCGCGCAAGAGGGATTCACCTACCACCTCGGCGTGGAGGTCGGCAAGGACGTCACCCACGACGAGTTGTTGGACACCCACCACGCCGTGATCTACGCAGTCGGTGCATCATCGGATCGCGAGCTCCGCATTCCGGGAGCCGAATTGCCTGGGCGCAGTTCGGCAACCGACTTCGTCGCCTGGTACAACGGCCACCCCGATCACGCGCACCGCACGTTCGACCTCTCGCACGAACGCGCCGTCATCGTCGGTAACGGCAACGTCGCCCTCGACGTCGCCCGTATTCTGACGATGAATCCGGATGCGCTCGCCCAGACAGACATCGCGCCGTACGCGTTGGACGCCCTGCGCCACAGCGCAGTTCGCGAAGTGGTCATCGTCGGCCGACGCGGTGTGGCACAGTCCGCGTTCACCGTGCCCGAGTTCGCCGGATTGCTGACCGTCCCCGATATCGACCTGGCCATCGACCGCAGCGAACTCGCGCTCGATCCGGTCACCGTCCGACTCGCAGCGACCGACGACCTACCCCACGCCGTGGCTCAGAAACTGCAATTGCTTCGCCACGTCGACGAATCACCCGACCACAGCGACGGCCGCAAGAGAATCACTCTGCGCTACCTTCTCTCCCCCACCAGGATCCTCGGCACCGATCGCGTGACGGGTATCGAGTTCGACCGAATGGGCCTGTCCGCGGACGGCGACGACGTGGTCCGCAGCACCCCGACCGGTGACGTCGACAGCATCGAGGCCGGACTCGTCCTCACGTCCATCGGCTACCGCGGTGTCGCGCTCCCCGGAGTTCCGTTCGACGACCTGGCCGGCATCATTCCCAACACCGGCGGCCGCGTGTTGCAGGAATCCGGTGGGCAGACGTCGATCGGCAGCTACGTCACCGGTTGGATCAAGCGCGGCCCCTCGGGATTCATCGGCACGAACAAGTCCTGCGCCCAGGAAACCGTCGGCCATCTGGTCGGCGACTTCAACGCCGGCCGCCTGACGGATCCGATCGAGCTGCCCAGCACCTGGCCGACCGGGGCGAACCGAGGCACGCTGCGACGCTCCAGGGAAATGCTTTCCGCGCTCCGCCGCTCCTGACCGATGGCTCACCCCCGGTTGGGATCACTACGCCTTTCGGTCGCCCTGAGTGCAATAACACTGCACTCGTCCGGAGGGTGTCAAGGTTGAAGCGTCTACTATCGGGGTAGCTACAGTCATCGGCCACCGATTCGCGGCGGGCCAACACCTCGAGGAGCACGAGATGCCGGCCCTGCGACGCATCTTCACCAGGACTGCTGTCCCAATTGTCGGTATCGCTGTGGCGTTGGTGTGCGCGGCACCTGCTCAGGCTCTGCCGACACCCGGCGACCTCTCCGATGTTCCGGCCCGAACCTCGTTGTCGTACGAACACATCCCGACGGGGACCTACGTGGGCAGCGCCGACGACAACTCCGCGCGCCCGGGATTGTCGACGGTCAAGCTCTACATGGCCGATTACGTCGTACGCTTCGGCGACGGTTCGCCCAGAGACCTCGACCTGGCCGCCAGGATGGTCCAGGTCAGCGACGACGGTGCCGCGTCCACGCTCGACAACAAATACCCACAGGCCATCTCGGCGACCGCCGCAGAATATGGGCTCACCTCGACCTCGCGGGGCGGTTTCTGGGGCAACTCGTCCACGAGCACAGCCGACACCGTGCGATTCCTGGCGGCGAAGAAGCGCACCGATCCCGCCAGCCCCGTCCTCGCCTGGATGAACACCGCGGCTCCTGTGGCACGCGATGGAATGGTTCAGGACTGGGGCACCGAGCAGTTGCCCGGCGTGACCGGGACCAAGTGGGGATGGGCCGACGACCGATCGAGTGTGGTCGCGTCCGCGTCGATCGGCGATGACTTCGTCATTGCATCCAATACATACGGACCGACCCGATCCAACACCGACGACGTCATGGCGGGGCTCGGCGGCATCGAGCTGACGGCACCGCCCACCGCCATTGCTGTTCCGAATCTTCCCGTGATTCCCGGTCTGCCGTCGGTCGAAGAACTGCTGCAGATGCTCGCTCCTCGCTGACACGTTCGAATATCTGTCGGACCCCTCCCCTACTCTGCGATTCACCGAACAGTTCGGTGACCACACCGGGGGACGTGGAGGGGGACGACGATGAGTCGTATCGATTTGGACAGTATTTTCAAGTACTCGCACGCGACACATGTGCGGCAGGATGCCGACCCGAGCGAATTGCTCGACAGCGGAATCGGTTTCGCCCAACTCGGATCAGTCGGGAAAGACAGGGTCCGGCTGGTTGCGGAACGCTTGGCCGCTGTCGACGAGCAACAGAGTCGGCCGGTTCACAATCGCGCAGCGCGAACACTCGACGAGGCTCTCGACACTGCTTTCGAGAATGGTTGGCAGCCGGCCGAACTGGTTCATGTCACACTTCAGTGTGCCGGAGGCGACGGCGCGGCGATCATGGGCGAGGCCATCGGCTCACACGCGGCGCGAAGCTCGGCCGAGCGCCTCGCTCCGAATTCCTGGTGTGATCAACTATCCGAGCTGCACATCGACTACACAGCGGGCACAACTGCCGAGCGCCTTCAGCGGTGGCGCTCGTACAACCGACGATCGTCGGCGCAGTCCTGGTACACCCTGTTGCTCGTACTCGGTTGCTCGACATGGCTGTTGCCCCTCGAGAAACTCCTGCCCCCTCCGGCTCGATGGACCTCACAGTCGGCAGCGACCGGCCCCGCCCGAGCCACGGACTCGAAGATTCTCGGCAGAATACGAGGGCTACTGGCCAAGGCCGAGTCGACGCAATTCCCCGCTGAAGCCGAGGCATTATCGGCCAAGGCCCAGGATCTGATGACCCGCTACGCGATCGACAGCGCGCTTCTCGACGCAGGGAACCCTCGCAGCCTGATCGACGATGTCGTCACCCGTCGCATCATGGTGAGCAATCCGTACTCCAAAGCCAAACTGCTTCTGCTGCACTGCGTATGTCATGCAAATGGTGCCAGGACACTGTGGAAGAAGAAGTACCTGCTGGCCACCGTCATCGGCATGCCCGTCGATCTCGACCTGTGTGAGCTCATCTACACCTCGCTTCTCGTGCAATCGGCTCGCGCACTCGACGAGGTGGCCGATTCGCCGGCTTCGCGGACACGCAGCTTCCGCAACGCATTCTTGATCGCCTACGCCCATCGAGTCGGCGAACGACTGCAGGACGCACGCACGCGAGCTACTGCGGCGGCAACTCAGCAACACGGTCCGGCTCTGGTGCCCATCTTGGCGGAACGAACCGACGCCGTGGACCGGGCGTTCGCTGCCCGGCATCCGGCGACGAGAACGATCAGGTTCAGCAGCAACAATGCGGCGGGATCGTATGCCGGCCGTGCCGCCGCCGAACGCGCCGACCTTACCGGTGGGCGCGAACGTATCGACAAATCCGATCTGGCCTCCTAGTGCGCGCTACATTGGCTGACATGACAGGTCTGGATACTCCGCTGACGCCCCTTCGCTTTCTCGAACGCGCAGCGGAGGTCCACCCTCACAAGACCGCCGTGGTGGACGGGCCGAGGACTTTCACCTACGAGCAGTTCGCCCACGACGTCACCCGGCTCGCGCACGCGCTGCGCGCGTCGGGTGTCGGCCACGGAGATCGAGTGGCCTACATCGCGTCCAACTCTGCTGAGCTGTTGTTCGCGCACTACGCGGTTCCACTGGCCGGTGCCGTTCTGGTCGCAATCAACACCAGACTGTCGCCCGCCGAGGTTCGCTACATCTGCGATCACTCCGGTTCGGTTCTGCTGGTGGGTGATTCGGAGCTGCTGACCGGACTCGGAACAGATCCGATCGCTGATTCGGTCCGTGAGATCGTCGAGACACCCGCCGTCGACGGCAGTTACGCAAAGCTGCCGCACACCACTCGATACGACGCCTTCCTCGAGCGAGGCTCCGACGATTCGCTCGAGTGGGAGGTCGACGACGAGACCTCGACCATCACGATCAACTACACCTCGGGCACCACCGGTCGACCCAAGGGCGTGATGTACACCCACCGCGGCGCCTACCTCAATTCGCTCGGAGAACTGCACCACCAGGGATTCGGCATCGATACTCGCTATCTGTGGACGCTGCCGATGTTCCACTGCAACGGATGGTGCACCACCTGGGCGGTCACGGCCGCGTCGGGCACGCATGTCTGTCTTCGCGGCGTCCGCGGCGATGCGATCTGGTCGGCCATCGACGATGGCGTCGACCACCTCGCCGGTGCACCGACGGTGCTGACCACTCTTGCCACTGCAGCGCAGGCACATTCGCTGGATCGACCCCTGACCATCGTCACGGCCGGAGCTCCCCCGAGCCCGACGATCATCGGCAAGATTCGCGCACTGGGGGCAACGCTCGTGCACGTGTACGGACTCACCGAGACCTACGGCCCGTACTCGGTGTGCGAGGCGAAGCAGGAATGGCTCGAACTGGACGGCGACGAGCAGGCCCGACGCCTGGCTCGGCAGGGAGTCGGCATGCTCACGGCCGATCGCTTGCGCGTGGTACGCGAGAAGTCCGGCCCGGGTGGAGCACTGATCGACGTCGAACCCGACGGCGTCGAAATGGGTGAGATCGTCATGCGCGGCAACAACGTCATGAAGGGGTACTACGACGACGCCGCCGGTACGACACAGGCCTTCGCGGGCGGCTGGTTCCATTCCGGAGACCTCGGGGTCATGCATCCCGACGGCTATGTCCAACTACTGGATCGCGCCAAGGATGTCGTCATTTCCGGCGGCGAGAACATCTCGACGATCGAGGTCGAACAGGCACTTGCCAGCCATCCAGCAGTCGCCGATGTGGCGGTGATCGGGGTGCCGGACGACAAGTGGGGCGAGCGACCGAAGGCATTCGTGGTGCTGGTGCCGGGCGCGGAAGCGTCGGAGGCAGACCTCGTAGCGCACGTGAAATCTGCCATCGCCTCCTACAAGGCCCCGCGTGCCGTCGAATTCATCGTCGAGTTGCCGAAGACATCCACCGGCAAGATCAGGAAGAAGGAGCTGCGCGACGCCGAGTGGGGCACATCCACGTCGAAGATCAACGGGTAGCCCACGGCGTCAGGCCATCTGGACGCCGGCGATTTCGGTGACCCCGCCCTTGCCGTCGAACGACAGCTGCCGAAAGGCCACCTTCTCCACGAAGAACCTGTCGTGGCTCACCAGAATCACCGCACCGGGAAACGCCATCAGGGCACGCTCGAGAACCTGGGTGCTCTGCAGGTCGAGGTGGTTGGTGGGCTCGTCGAGCACGATCACGCCTGCGCCGAACAGCAGACACTGCGCCAGAGCAACTCGTGCCTTCTGTCCTCCTGACAGAACGCCGATCTTCGATTTGAGATCCATCTCGGAGAACTGCAGCAGTGTCAGGAACCGATGGACTTCCTTCTTGGTCGCCGTCAGTGCGAGGCTGCCCGGCATCGCGTTGACCGAATGCGACACGGTGTCATCGAGATCGAGATCGGCCAGCACCTGGTTGTAGTAGATGAACGACGGTGCCTTGGTCTTCCACTTGATCTTGCCGCTGTCCGGTTGCTCGGCACCGACCAGGATGTCGACGAGGGTTGTCTTGCCGCATCCGTTCGGTCCGGTGATGGCGATGCGGTCACCGCGATGCACGGTGAACGAGATGTTCTCGAAGAGTCGTTGCTCGCCATAGCTTTTGGAGATTCCGGTGATCTCGGCCAGGTTGTCGTGCACGTGCAGTCCGCCGTAGATCGCGGTGACCACCGTGTCGACCGGACGCGGACTCTTGCTCTTCTTGATGTTCGCGAGCCGACGCTTGAGCACCCCGCTGGGATTCTTCACTGCTTCCTTGCGATCGCTGATCGCTTCTTGCTCGTAGGCCAGCAGCTGTTGTTCGTTGCTGAACTCACGTTCGAGGTTCTTGAGTCGAAACTGCTTCTGCTGAACGTATTCCGAGTAGCTACCGTCGTACGTCTGCAGGTGATGGTTCTCGATTTCGACGATGCTGGTGACGACCTGCTCGAGGAATGCGCGGTCGTGCGAGACAACGAGAAGCGCACCGCGGAAATCTCGTAGCCAACGTTCGAGCCACGCGATTCCGGCAACATCGAGGAAGTTCGTCGGCTCGTCGAGGAGCAGGACGTCCGGGGCCTCGATGAGGATTTTGGCCAACGCTGCGCGGTTGCGCCAACCACCGGACAGTCGATCGACGGGGAGCTCACGTCGTTCGGCGTTGAACCCGAGCATCGACAGCACAGTGTCGATCTGTTGGTGATAGGTCCAGCCGCCACTGTTCTCCATGGCGTCGAGTAGCTCGGCTTGGCGATCGACGAGCTTGTACATCTGCTTCTCGTCCAGGTCGCCCCCGAGTGCGGCTTCGACCTCGGTCAATTCGACCTCGATCGCGTGGACAGCGACGAAGAGAGATTCGAGCTCCGCTTGGATGCTGCGATCGCCGTCGAGTTCCGAGAACTGCGAGAAGTACCCGATTCGTGCGCCCTCGGTGACATCGACCGTTCCCGTATCGGGAGTCTCACGTCCGAGAAGAAGCTGAAGCAGGGTGGTCTTGCCCGTGCCGTTGCGTCCGATCAGACCGATGCGATCACCGTCGGCGAGACGAAAGAACACCTCGCGCAACATCACCTTCTGGTCGTAGCCCTTGGCAACGTCGTTCAAGCGGATCCAGCTCAAGCGTTCACTTCTCCTGAAAACACGGGTCCGCAGAGTCGTCGAACCGGGCCAGCTCACTGTAGCCGGGCTGGAGCGGCGACTCCGAGCCACAGATCAGGTCGACTCCCACAACCACAGGTAGTAGTCCAGACGCTCACGGTCGAGGTCGATGCCGTACGCGTCCAAGAATGCCTCGCAATAGTCGCGGCCGTAGTTGTACTCGGTGCTCCAGATCGCTGGTGCCAGGTCTGCCCACCGATCGGCGACGCCCATCGTGCCCATATCGACGTGAGCTGCCCAGGATCCGTCATCGGCGATCAGGGTGTTCGGCATGCAGACGTCGCCATGGCACACGACGAGCCTGTCGATCGACGGCGATTCGACTGGCAACTCGCGATCGCCGATGCGAGAGACCACCGACCAATCGAACGGGCACTGCCCGACGGGGACGGAATCGTGGAATGCCCGAAGGCCGGTTGCCGCCGCTCGAACTGCGACAGCCGGGTCGGCCATCCAGCGATCCGCCACCGCGTTCTCCCAGGGCAGAGCAGCGGTCACCAACCAGGAACCCGAATCGTCCGAACCGACCGCGAGGACCTTCGGCACCGGGCTGTACCGAATCGCCCACTTCAGACGTCGTGCCTCCTCCTCCAGATCTATCGGGTTTCGGCCGGCGTCCATTTGACGTACCGCACCTCTCCGAGACGAAACGTCAACCCGCCCAATTCATTCGACCACACCGGCTCGACGTCTTCGGGTCCCGCCAACTCTCGCACCACGGTCGGGATCAGGACGTCACCATCGGGCACACTCATCGGTTCGTGATGTTCGCGAGAGAATCGACGGGCGGCGACACCACCACGGGATCGCGACCCGACCACAGATCCAGCACCGCCTTGGGTCGCGCCAGCAACTCTCGCGCGTAGTTGCGCACTACCGCAAGGGTATTGCAGTCGACGCACTCCGCCGTGACTCCGTCGACGTCGAGGTCCATGTCCTCACACAACGCCACTGCTCGCGACACATGGAGGGGTTGGCTGATGATCAGTCCTCGTTCGACCCCGAAGGTCTCCTTCGCCCGCGCGCAGGTGTCGTAGGTATCGATGCCGTGATCGTCTCCGATGATCACGGCAGGATCGATTCCGTGCTCGATCAGGTAATTGGTCATCGCTCGAATCTCGTTGCCGGAATTGCCATCTGCGTCACCGGACACCAGAATCGCCTTGATCTTTCCCGCCGCCATCAACGCGATCGCAGTGTCGAGACGTCCGGAGAGAAACCGCATCGGCTTGCCGTCGCGCACCTGTGCACCGAGAACGATGGCCACGGGCGCGTCCGGTGCATCGTCGACGTCGTACACCTTCCCCGCCGTCGCGTATGCCACCCAACCGGCCGAGCCCAGAACGACGGCAACCAGGGCGGCGACCACCGCACAGAAGGCACGAACGAGTCGTCCGGCCATTGCTCGGGGCTTCGATTCGGTACTCATGATCTCGTTTCGTCGACGACAAGAACCTCAAACTAACCCACGAAGGTGGAGTCGGATCGACGCCGCAGCGGACCCATACCGATTCCACAGTGAACCCTCATAGCCGCCCTGCTCGGCTGCACGGTTCCACGGCGGAGTAGCGTTCGGTCAGTGAATCCGCTGCTGACCTCTCGACGGTATGTCGACTTGCGTCTGCAAGCCAGCGCTACCTGTTGATGGTTCTCCAGACCTCAACCCCCTGAAGTTCGGCCCATCGGCCGACGAGCATTTCTGTCGTCCATCCCTGGCGACACCTCTCCTTTTCGAAAGGCATATCCATGTCTGCGCCCAGCGCTACCCGAACGCGCCGTGTCCCTACCTGGGCAACCGCTTTCGGTCCACAAATCGTTGCCGGACTCGTCCTCGGAGTCGTATTCGGACTCATCGCGCGATCCATGCCCGACGCCGCCGACGGCAACGACAACTGGTTGGTCGGCACCCTGTCGACCATCGGTTCGAGCTACGTCAAACTTCTCACCGTCGCGGTGATCCCGCTGGTGTTCACGGCGATCGTCAGTTCCATCGCCAACCTGCGCGAGGTCACGAATGCTGCCCGTCTGGCGATCCAGACCCTGTGGTGGTTCGCCATCACGGCATTCATCGCCGTCATCATCGGCATCGTGATCGGGTTGGTCGCTCAGCCCGGCTCGCGTACCAGCGCCGGAGCCGACTCGGCAGGAGATCCGTCCAGTGTCGGGTCGTGGTGGTCGTTCCTCACCGGACTGGTACCGAACAACTTCTTGGCACTCGGCGCGAAAACCACCGTCGCCGAAAGCGGTACCGCAACCACATCACTGAGCTTCAACATCTTGCAGTTGCTGGTCATTGCCGCTGCCATCGGTATCGCTGCGCTCAAGGTCGGCAAGAAGGCCGAGCCGTTCCTCGCGTTCAACGCGTCGCTGTTGGCCATCGTGCAGAAGGTGTTGTGGTGGATCATTCGCCTGGCACCGATCGGCACCGCCGCACTCATCGGCAACGCGGTGGCGACCTACGGCTGGGACGCGATCGGCTCGCTCGGCGTCTTCACCGTGTCGATCTATGTCGGTCTGGCCGTGGTGTTCTTCGTGGTGTACCCGGTGATCGTTCGCGCCCATGGACTTTCGGTGCGCAACTTCTATTCGGGAGTGTGGCCTGCCACCCAGCTGGGCTTTGTCTCGCGTTCGTCGATCGGAACCCTGCCCCTCACCGAGCGCGTCACCGAACGCAACCTCGGAGTCCCTCGCGAGTACGCGTCGTTCGCGGTACCACTCGGGGCGACGACCAAGATGGATGGTTGCGCGGCAATCTATCCCGCGATCGCGGCACTCTTCGTGGCTCAGTTCTACGGCATCGATCTCACCATCACCGACTACCTGCTGATCATCGTGGTGTCCGTGATCGGTTCTGCCGCAACGGCAGGAACAACAGGTGCGACGGTGATGCTCACCCTCACGCTGTCCACCCTCGGATTGCCGTTGGCCGGCGTCGGTCTGCTGCTCGCAGTGGAGCCGATCGTGGACATGGGCCGCACCGCGGTCAACGTCACCGGTCAGGCATTGGTGCCGACCATCGTCGCCAAGCGCGAAGGAATACTCGACCTCAAGCGCTACAACGCTCCGCGGAACGGCGACCCCTTCGTCGACGAGGAAGCGGAAGTGGAACTGGCCCGCTAGCAGCGTGTTTCGAACGATCGATCCCGACGACCGAGCAACTGGGTCGTCGGGATTGGTCGTCTATTTCGGCGGGGACAGCGCCTCTACGGTGACCGCAGTCGCGGTATCCGTCGCCTCAACACTGGCGAAATAGTGTCGAAAGAACTCCCGCATCGTCTTGATGATCTCGATCTGCTGCTTGATCGCAAAGCGCACGGAGCCTTCGTCGCCAACCGCAAGACGATGAAACTTCGCTTGAAGCTGTTGAGCTGAGTCCAAATCGCCCCAGGACTGCGGCCACGCGAGGGAAGTCGTCATTTCCAGCATTCGGTCGAGCTTCGTCAAATACTCGGCGCAAACAGCGTCGCAGCTCGCGGCGACTCCTGATTCGACGTCGAGTTCGCCTGCCACCGCCTGATCTAGAAGTCCACGCCAGTGCACGAGATTATTGTTCAGCCCGTACTGCTCCATCGTTTTCAACGTCCCATCTATGCCGGAAAGAACGGTTCCAGGTCAACTGCATGTCGATTGACCTCGGCGCACGGTTCACCCTCCAGGTCGCGTGAACCCTTCTTTTGGAGGTCGAGCACGATCAGACCATTGCCTGTATCCAGAGCGACTGCGCAACCGAGGAACTGCATTTCGTCGGCATGGCTCAGTTGAGTCGCGCTGCGCCCGGACAGCTTCAAGTCGACGCCGCGAACGAACGAGGGGCTGAGCAGCAGTTCGTCGATGGACTCCAACGACGACAAGACTGCAACGTAGTACCAGCTGTTCAGCGCGGCTCCATCCCAGGTGCAACCCTTCCAGCCGGGATACGTCGTGATTCCCGCGAAGTCCGGCCGCTCGGTGCTGACGTCCAACCCACTTGCCGCCACTGCAGATTTGGGGATGGTGCACGGATCGAATGGCTCCGGGCCGGGTGTCACCGTCGTCGATTCCAGCGGGGAGGCTTCACCGGGGCCGGGTGTTCCCTGAGTCGAGTTCGCACAACCCGTCAGCACCAGCGCCGAAGCACAGACCGCCGCGAAGCGACGCCCACCCACTACCCGCATTCGTTCGCCCTCTCGACACAGACGTCACTGAAAGGTTGGACGCGACGCGAGTGCAATCGGTTCCCTATACGGGCTGCGAGGCCTTTATCTCCTGAGACTCGAGCGAGGCGACACTCCGGCGTTCCGCGGCCCACACCCACAGGGCCAGCGATATCAATGCGATCACTTCGGCTACGACGAGCACCCGCTCCACGTAGCCGAGGGTGACGACGCGATACCAGGGACGCGAGCCGGTCGCTCCGACAGCCAACGCGTACACGATGGGCATCAGCGTCACGACCGACAGCGCGCTGAGTCCCATGGTCACGCGAGCGCGCCTTGCCCACACAGTGTCTCGAAGCCAGGGCCGCGAGAACGCGAACACCGCAATCGGGATGCTGACGAACGCCACGGCGGCCCCAAACCGATGGATCGTCCCGCCGAGGCTGAGCGAGGCGTCGTTCGACCAATCCTGCTTCGGCACAGCAACGACGGCGACCAGTCCGACGGTCCACAGCGTGAGGAAGATCGACGCGGTCGCACCGGGTCGAGTGAGGCGCTGGCGAATCGCGGACGCGAGGGTGAGCGCCGAACCGAATGCGAGCAGAACGACGCCGATCGAGAACACCCACTGCTGCGCGCCGAGACCGTATTCGCTGATCGTTCGGCGCAGATGGGAGGGCGTCTGCCATGCAGTGTGCAGATCGAGAACCAGCACCACGAGTGCGCCCAGCACGGTCGACAGTGCGCCGATCATGGCCGGTCGAATCGGCACAACGCCTCCCCTCTCGGAAGGCGTCGATCGCCTTCCACACTCCATGTTGCCTGAAGATCCGGTGCAGCCCTTGACCTGTAAGACAGGCAGGCATAACCTACAACCACATGGTTGTAGATGAGATGAGTGACGCCGAGGTCGATCGCCTGTTCCAGGCCTTCGCCGACAAGACGCGGCGCGACATCGTCGCGAAGGTCACTGTCGGTGAACAGTCGGTATCGGAGTTGGCGGCTCACTACGCCATGAGTTTCGCCGCTGTGCAGAAGCACGTCGCCGTTCTCGAACGCGCCGACGTGATCACCAAACACAAGCGTGGCAGGGAGCAGATCGTACGAGTTCGGCTGGAGACCATCGCACACGCTCGCGCCCTCCTCGATACCTACGAGGAGATCTGGCGACAACGCGTCGACCGGATCGACGACCTACTGTCCGAAGACCCGAAAGGCTGAATCATGCCGTTCATCAGCTCACACAAGGATGCAGAGAACCTGACCATGACCGTGGTCGCGGAGTTCGACGCGAAACTCGAACGGGTGTGGCAGATCTGGGAGGACCCGCGCCAACTCGAACAGTGGTGGGGTCCGCCCACATGGCCTGCGACGTTCGTGTCCCACGACTTCGTTGCCGGCGGCAGAGCGTCGTACTACATGTCGGGGCCGGACGGCGAAAAAGCCGCCGGATGGTGGCTTTTCACCGAGATTTCCGCACCGACCACGCTGTCCTTCGACGACGGGTTCGCCGACGACTCGGGCAATCCGTCGTCGACGATGCCCGTCACCCACGCCACCGTGACTCTCGAAGACGTCGGCGGCGCAACGCGAATGACCATCCGTTCGCGTTTCGACAGCCTGAGCCAGCTCGAAGAACTCGTGGCGATGGGCATGGACGAGGGCATGGCGTCGGCAATCGGCCAGATCGACGCCATCGTCGCCGACTGATCGTCCTGCCTGGAACTTCGACCTCTGCTACGAACTTCCGCGCACACGCGGCGCAGCCGCTCTACTCCGGAACAGAGCTGACAGTGAACGGCTCGACGGGCTCTCCCCCGCGCTTGTCGAACTGACTGTTCACCACGAGCAATCGATCGTCTACTGCTGCAACGGTTGTGGGGTAGGCGAACGATGCGTCGGTGATCTCACCCGTCACCGATCCGCTGCGGCCGTCGTCATTCAGGTCGACCTTGGAGATCAACCCGTCACGATTACGGACGACGTACAACGTGTCGTCGTCCATCTCCATCCCGTCGCCGTTCATGAGCGTTGCTCCGCCGAGGTCGACCTGTGTGACCTCCTTGGAAGTCTTGTCGATGCGATACAGGTTGCCGGTACTGGACTGCACGACGATCAAGGCAGATTCGTCGTCGTTCTCGACGATGCCGTTGGCGTTGAATCCCTCTCCGTACGCGAACGGTGTGCCGTCGAAGCTCACGAATGTCTCCAACGGAGCGTCCTGCGTTCCGGCCGTCATCTGCTCGACGGGAATGCGGAACAACGCCGGGCTACGCGAGTCCGTGACGTAGGCATCGCCGTTGTCGGCAATCGCGACGTCGTTGAGGAAGGTCGCGTCGGCACCGAGCCCGTTGGTGAACGTGGCAACCAGATCACCGGAATCGGCGTCGTACACCCACACCTTGCCGGTGGCCCCACCTGCGATCACCAGGTAGTCGGGACGATCGTCGTCGTCGGTCACGTCGATTCCGGCGGCACCGGTGCGTCCGTCCGCGCCGCCGGGCAGGAACACCGAGACATCCGGAGACCCGACGGTTCCGCGGAACACCGCTCCGTCGGATGTCGACGTCACATAGAAGGTGTCGTCCGCGGCGGTGATGCCCTCGGGGAACACTCCGGTTCCGGGTAGGTCGTAGACCGTTGCAGAGCTCGAAATCGCTGATGTCGAGGCCGGCGCGGACGAATTGCTCGTGGTGGTGGGTGCTGGATCGGCCGAGTCCGAGGACCCGCAGGCACTGAGCAGCAGTGTGGTGGCGGCAACAGCAGGGACTATCCGGGAGACTCGGTTCACACTCCCGAGTGTTCCATATGTCTCAATTTCCGGGCATTTCGCCTGGTGAGCAGATATTCGGCCCATCGGTTTCGTACAGTCGTTGTCATGAGCGACCTATCCTCCCTTGCCGCAGCCGACAGCGACCTCGGAGGGATCGCCGGATGGGCAGTGAGTCTGATGGAAGCCATCGGCGGCCCAGGTGCAGGAATCGCCGTCGCAGCGGAGAACTTCTTCCCGCCCCTTCCCAGCGAGATCATTCTGCCTCTCGCCGGGTTCACCGCCTCCCAAGGCGGCATGACATTGCTGAGTGCGTTGTTCTGGACGACGGCAGGTTCGGTGATCGGCGCACTCGTCCTGTACTGGCTCGGCGTCAAGCTCGGCCGCGATCGGATGTATGCCATCGTCGAGAAGATGCCGTTCGTCGGGACGGAGGATCTGACGAAGGCCGAGGACTGGTTCACTCGCCACGGCCGGTCTGCCGTGTTCTTCGGCCGCATGATTCCGATGGTCCGATCGGGCATCTCGATCCCGGCCGGTGTATCCCGGATGCCGGTTCTGCAATTCATCCTGTACACCACCCTCGGCAGCCTGATCTGGAACTCCATCTTCGTGCTCGCCGGCTACTTCCTCGGGGAGAACTGGCACTACGTGGAGAACTACGCCTCGGTGTTCCAATATGTCGTCATCGGCATCGTCGTCGCGCTGATCAGCTGGTTCGTGGTCAGGAAGGTGCGGTCCAGTCGCGTCGAGGTGCGGTAGCTGCTCACAGATCGTCGATGTCGATGAACCCGTCCTGCAGTGCACGCACCAGCAACGTCGCTTTGGTCGGTGCCGTTCGTCCCACTGCCGTGTACTTCGCTCTGATGCGAGTCAGGTGTGTGTTGACGGTTCCCATCGAGAGATAGAGCGAGCGCGATGCCTCCGCTTTGGAATCAGAGATGAGCCAGGCGGTGAGTACCTCGATTTCACGAGCGCTGAGTCGTGGGTCGGGTGCGTCTCCGACGCGGATATCGAGCACTGTCATGGAGATCCTTGATTTCGGGCACCGCCGCTGTCCCGGTGGCGCGAACACGGCCAATGACACCGCACTCACTCCGCTGCGTCACTCCGAGGAATGACCGAGGTTGCTCTCACCCGAGAGTGAATGCTGTCACCTGCACCCTCACGGTCGGCCCCACCTCGGTAAAGTCCGCTCCTATGACCGAGCTCGACGCGACCGCTGCCCTCTTCGTCGAGGCGGGTGTCGCATTGTTGATCGCGCATCCAAAGAGAATTCTCGAACGCGGATTACGTATCGAGGACGTCGTCCACGAGGCCGACTCGTCGACAGCGACGTTCTTCCGCAAGTTCGACACCAAGTCCGACTTCCTCGCCACGGTCGTCGAGCATCTGTCCCGAACTCCTCTACCCACCGACGTTCACGGCACCGTTCGCAACCAGATGACGAACAGTGGCGCATCGATTCGAACGGCGGTGTCGGCGCTCGTCGCGCACTACTTTCCGGCAATCGTCGACCGGAAGAGCACCACCGCCACTCTTCTCGACCATGTTTTCCGCGGACCTGCTTCCGCAGCACTCGCCGGGAGCTACCGCGTTCGAGACGACGCCGTACTGGACGCATTCGAGGCACTGTTCAATCCCGACGGTGGAGCCTTTCGCCGTCCCTTCACGGCTCGATCGTTCGCTGTGACGGTCAATGCCGTCGTCGACGGCTTTCGCATCCGCAGTCAGGTGGACGCCGCTTCCGTATCGGCCGATGTGATGTCCGACGCGGTCCTCGCCTTCATCGGGGCCGTCGTCGACACGTCGGGTCATCATCAGCACCTCGATGATGTCGTGGGAGAAATCGGCGCATCGGTGGAAGAACGGCCACTTCCTCGCGATCCGCGTGCTGCGATCGTCACCGCTGCGCGCGACGAGTTCGGAAAGCGTGGCTACTTCATGACGCGGATGGACGACGTCGCCGATATCGCAGGAGTGCCGAGGGCAGCGTGCAAGACACTGTTTCCGACCAAGCCGTCCGTCATCGTTGCTGCACTGCAGAGCCGGGTCGATCGTCTTCGTGAGTCGGTGGCCGACGACCAGTTGCTGAACCTCGACGAGCTCACTATCCTGCGGAATCACATGCTGCGGTGCGCGCAACTCGCCGCGGACGAACTCGAATACATGGACGCCCTCCTCGTCGCTGTCGCACACGACACCTACGGCGAGCCGGAGGGACTGATCTCCATCAAGGAGAAGCTCAACCTGCCGTCGATCATCGCACCGGTCATCGCACGAGGGCAGGACACCGGCATCTTTCGAAAGAGCTCGAGCCCAGTCGATCTCGCGGCAGGCATCACCAACACTCTACTGATGCGATGCTTCACTCGACGACAGAACAGCCCGCAGGACAACGCGACATTCGTCGGTGAGCTTCTCCTCGACGGACTCAGTGCGCACTGAGCATCGACCAACTGCGTGAGGCAGAAATGCCGCTGACGAATGGAGCGAGGGCCACACCGGCGATGCTGCAACCACTCCCCTGAATCAGTCGTTCGGAATGCGGTACCGGCCACCTTTGACGACGAACACCACGTATCCCAGAATCGCCAGCACGTAGAGCGCCGTCGGGACGGCGAGAACCCAGACGCTGACCGAGTCGCCCACCGTAGTACCGGCCACCCCGACGATCCACGCGAGCAGCAGGGCGGTTGCCGCACCCATCCAGTCGAGATCCTCTGCCATCTTGCGATCGAGCGTGGGCCTGTTCTCGGGCGAAGTCCAGTAGTCGTGCATTCGCCGAGTCGGTAAGTTCACGAGCTGGGCCGGAAGTCTGGGGAGCCACCACCCGACACTCGCGAAGAAGCCGATCAGTACGAACCCGATGCCACCCGTGGTGAGCAGAAACGATGACTTGGGCTCCACGCGGTCGACCCTTCCGGAGCCGGTGAAGTGCGCAGGTAACACGTCACCTGCAGTCACGGCGACCCACATGAGGGCACCGACGAATACGAGAGCTGTGAACGACAGTGCAACGCGCGAAAGCCTCATCCCAGTTCACTTTAGTGCCTTCGGCAGTGGTGTGGTGCTGACCTTCTGGTCGCTCCGCAGGCTACGCTCCTATGCCACCGAAGGAACCTGTCCGCACCACTGCCGGAGGCATCGATGCCCAACAACGAGTTCGGGGACTTCCAGACCCCGATCGAGTTGGCGCGTGCGTTGGTGAACACCCTGCCTCGACGACAGTGGACTCGCGTCCTCGAACCCACCTGCGGTGTCGGGAACTTCCTGTCGGTACTGGCCAAGAGTCACCCCGACGCAGAGCGCGTCGGGATCGAGGTGCAACCCGAGTACGCCGCGGCCGCATCGGTGTTCGGCAGAGTGATCACTGCCTCGATCTTCGATTTCGACCTGGCACGCGACATCGCATGGACATCCGAGCCGGGCCCGACTCTCGTGATCGGCAACCCACCGTGGGTGACCAACTCTCAGCTCTCGGTTCTGGGCTCCAGCAACCGACCGGCTCGTGCCAACACCGACAACGCCCGCGGAATCGATGCGATCACCGGAAGCTCCAATTTCGATATCGCGGAGTTCATCTGGATCAAGTTGCTGGCCGAGTTCGCAGATCACCCGGTCACCGTTGCGATGATCTGCAAGACCCAGGTAGCACGAAACATCCTGTTGCACTGCGCTCGGCACGGCCTCCCGATCACCGGTTCGAGTGTGCGACCCATCGACGCCAAGAAGTGGTTCGACGCCGGAGTTGATGCCTGTTGGTTCGTGGTCGAACTCGGAACCGGTCCAACCGACCACACCGCGCAGATGTATCCGAATATGGATTCACTGCGTCCCAGCACCAGAATCGGAGTGGTCGACGGACAACTGGTCGCGGACGTCGACGCATACGAGCGAAGCAAACAGTTCGATGGCATCAGTCCACTGATGTGGCGTCAGGGCATCAAGCACGACGCGTCTGCTGTCATGGAACTGGCCGAGAACGACGGCCCACGAACCAAACTGGGAACCAGCGTCGACATCGAAGCCGACTACTTGTTCCCGCTGTTCAAATGCACCGACGTCTACCGTGACAGGCTGAAGGTGGTGTCGCGCTGGATGATCGTTCCGCAGTCGCATACCGGCGACGACACCGCGCAGTTGGCGGACAGCGCGCCGAAGCTGTGGAAGTACCTGACCGACAACGCGGGCGCTCTCGATGGCCGAAAGTCGTCGATCTACCGAAGTCGCGCCCGGTTCTGCATCTTCGGTGTGGGGCCGTACACGTTTGCGCCGTACAAGATCGCGGTCTCCGGATTCCACAAGGTTCCGCAGTTCAGGATGGTCGGCCCGTACGACGGCAGACCTGCGGTGTTCGACGACGCCACCTATCTCCTGCCGTTCGAGGACCCAGCGGAATGCGCGGTCGCCCATGCGCTGTTGACCGGCCGGGAGGCCACCGATCTCATTGCTGCACTGGCATTCTGGGACAGCAAACGACCGGTGACGAAGAAGCTGTTGCAGCGCATCGACCTGAGCGCCATCGCACGTGCAACCGACCGGCGCGCCCTGCGGGACCGAGCACGAGCGGTGCACCAGGACAGCAGCTCGATCGATCAGGCCATCTACAACTTCACAATTCGGTCTTGATCGTTTCTGCCAATCGGTCGAGGAATTCGTCATTGCGTTTGTAGTGCACCCAGGGCCCGATTTTTGTGCTCGTCACCAGGTGGGCACGTTGAAGTACCGCCATGTACTGCGAAGCGGTGGATTGGGACACGCCCGCCCTCGACTGAATGTGCTTGAGACACACTCCCACATCCTCGGCCGGTTCGAGCTGCGGCGGAAAGTCGCTCGGGTCCTTGAGCCACCGCATGATCGCCAATCTCGCGGGGTTGCCCAGCGCACCGAACACTGCCGCCAGCTCTCCGGGGTCCAGTTCGTCAGCCACCCTCCAAGCCTACTCCGATATCGCGATATCACGATATGTGGTCTACTGACGGCATCGCAATATCGCGATATCCAGATAGGAGTAGGTCATGACACGCGTCGCAGTAGTAGTGGGAGCCAACGGAGTGATCGGCAGCAACTTGATCGACCACCTGCAACGATCCGGTGAGTGGGACATCGTCGGGCTGTCACGCCGCGGTGGTACCGACGCCGGACGCGTCCGGCACATCGCGGTGGATCTGCTCGACGCCGACGAGACCCACCGTCGACTGACGGAGCTGACCGAGGTCACACACATCTTCTACGCCGCTTACCAGGAGAGACCGAGCTGGGCCGAACTCGTCGCCCCCAATCTCGCGATGCTCGTCAACGTGGTCACGGCCATCGAGGAGCGCTCACCGGACCTCGAGCACGTGAGCCTGATGCAGGGCTACAAGGTGTACGGCGCGCACCTGGGCCCCTTCAAAACCCCAGCGCGAGAATCCGATCCACCCCACATGCCGCCCGAGTTCAACGTCGATCAACAGCAGTTTCTCGAGACACGGCAACTCGGTAAGCGGTGGACGTGGTCGGCGATCCGACCGTCGGTGGTGTGCGGTGTCGCACTGGGGAACCCGATGAATCTGGCCACCGTCATCGCCGTGTACGCCACCATGTGCAAGAAACTGGGCGTCCCCATGCGGTTTCCGGGCAAGCCCGGTGCCTTCGACGCACTGCTCGAGATGACGGATGCATCGTTGCTTGCCGAGGCGACAGTATGGGCGGCCACCACGCTGAGCTGCGCCAACCAGGCGTTCAACATCACCAACGGCGATCTGTTTCGCTGGAGCGACATGTGGCCGCGCATCGCGGGTCTTTTCGACCTCGACACCGCAAGTCCCCTACCGATGTCCCTGGCCGATGTCATGGCAGACAAGGAACCGCTGTGGGATTCGATCGTCGCCGAGAACGGGCTGCAGAAGATTCCGTATTCCGACGTATCGTCCTGGGCATTCGGCGATTTCGTGTTCGCGTGGGACTACGACGTCATAGCGGACGGTTCCAAGGCGCGTCGACTGGGTTTTCACCGTTTCGTCGACACCAAGGCAATGTTCGCCGAGATAGTCGCCGAGTTGCGTCGACAGCGAATCATTCCTTGAGGGAGCCACCCTGTGTACCACCCGAGTGGGCCGGATAGTTTGAACCGGCACGAACGCCGATCGAGACCTACGGGAGAACAATGCATCCGTTCGACACAGCAGTCGCGCTCGAGACCGTCGGCGACGGCACGTATCGAGGCAGGACATCAGCGCCGTACAACAACATGGTCGGCCCGTTCGGCGGCATCACTGCTGCGACGTTCATCCGAGCCATCGAACGGCATCCGGAATGCCTCGGATCGCCGGTCTCGCTGACGGTCAACTTCGCCGGCCCGGTGGCCGAGGGCGACTTCGAGATCTCGGCGCGCGCCGTGCGCACCAACCGCAGCAATCAGCACTGGTACCTCGAACTCGTCCAGGGCGGTGCCGTCGCCACCACGGCCACAGCGGTGTTCGGAACCAGGCGTGAGACGTGGGACAACACCGAGGCCGTGGCACCGGCCGTCCCCTCCCCCGCCGAGACGCCCCGAGGCAGCTTTCCCGACGCGATCGCCTGGGCGCAGAACTACGAGATGCGGTTCGTTGCAGGCGCTCTGAACGACCAGGAATCACCGGACTCGACCGAGACGCTGTGGATCCGCGACACGCCCCCGCGCCCGGTGGACTTCGCTGCGCTGACCTCGCTCAGCGATGTGTTCTACCCCAGAATCTTTCAGCGCCTCGGTCGCTACGTGCCGGCCGGCACCATCTCGCTGACGACCCACTACTTCGCGACGCCCGACGATCTCGAGCAACACTCCGACGGGTACATCCTCGGCACAGCACGAGCCCGCCGCTTCCATCAGGGTTACTTCGATCAGACGGCCGAACTGTGGACCAAAGCCGGGACGTTGCTGGCCACGAGCCACCAGGTGGTGTACTACAAGGGCTGACCCACTCCGACCGACTGTTCCAGCACGCGCCGAACTGCTCCGCGGGCACCGCTGTCCTGAAGCGAGCGCTTGGCCCGTTGGTACGCCCCGCGCAGCCGCGGACTTGTCGACAGATCGCCGAAGACAGCAGGATTCGCCAGGAATGCGCCGGGATTATCGTGGTCCTCCCACGACAATCGCTGCAGGTGTTCGGCATTCGCGTCGACCATCGGAATGTCCCCGCGCTCGTGCACTCCGCACCACGCGGCGAGCACCAGCGCTCCGTGGTCGACCGATCGGTCCTGTGCGAGCCGGTCGCGGATCACCGGCAGCACGAACTTCGGAATGCGCGCGGACGCGTCGACGATCTGACGTTCGAGCGTGTCTCGCACGGCGAGGCTCGAGAAACGGTGCAGCAGTTGCTCGATATAGGTGTCGATGTCGATTCCGTCGACCGGGGCGAGCGTCGGGGCAGCCTCGGCTCGCATGTACGACGCGACGAACTCGTACAGGTCGGGGCTGGCCATCACCTCGTGCACGTGGCTGTATCCGGCGAGGATACCGAGATAGCTCAGTGCTTGGTGAGATCCGTTGAGCAGCCGCAGTTTCATGTGTTCGTACGGTGCGACGTCGGCGACGAGTTGCACTCCGACCTCGCCGAAGGGAGGTCGCCCGAACGAGAAGGTGTCTTCGACCACCCACTGCGAGAACGATTCCGACAGCACCGGCCAGCCATCGTCGATTCCGAAGTCGCTGCGCACGTCCTCGATGACGGCGGCCGTCTTAGCAGGGGTGATGCGGTCGACCATCGAGTTGGGAAATGCCACCGTTGCGTCGATCCAGTCCGCCAGGTCGGCGTCGTGCCGACGGGCGAAGGAGGTCAATGCCGTTCGGGTCACCGACCCGTTGTGGACGATGTTGTCGCACGACATCACGGTGAACGGCGGAATTCCGTGGTACCGGCGGGCGGCGAGCGCAACGGTCAGAAAGCCGAAGACACTCGACGGTATCGAGAGGTCACCGAGGTCGTCGAGCACCGCGGGATCGGTGGGCTCGAATGCACCGGTGACGTCGTCGATGCCGTAGCCCGCCTCGGTGATCGTCAGTGACACGATCATCGTGGCGGGTGAGCTGAGCACATCGATCACGCCCTGCGGATCGTCCGGCGCGAAGACGAAATCCGCGACCGATCCGATCACCCGAGCGTCGCGTCGACCGTCGGGATCCACCGTGACCAGGGTGTAGAGATGATCCTGGGAGTCGAGGACGTCGCCGATCTTCCTGTCTCCCGGCAACACTCCCACTCCGCACAGCGCCCAGTCGAGATGTCCGGCCGCGAGCAGCCGATCGAAGTACACCGCCTGATGTGCCCGATGAAAAGCGCCGACTCCGAAATGCACCACACCGCAGTGCAGTTCGTCCAAGTCGTAGTCCGGCTTCGCGACGGTCGCGGGCAGGTGTTCCAACGTCGCGCGGCGAAGCTCGGTCATGACAGATCCTCGGGGTCGGACGAACGTGGTGAGCGGTGGCGCTCCCGGGCATGTTCTGCCACCAGGAGCACCACCGCAGCTGAAGGGGTTACAGGTCAGGAATCAGCAGGACGACTTGTAGACGTACTGCGCGCCCTCGCCGTCGATGTTGTCGGCGGTGATCACATGGAAGCCGGTCGAGATCTCGGCGGTGACCGGCTGGTCGTTGATGGCGGCCATGGCCTGCGCGACGCCGTCGGTGCCGATGGTGTCGGGCTGCTGCGCGATCAGAGCCTGCACTGTTCCCTCACGAAGCTGCTTCACCTGTGCGGGGCCTGCGTCGAATCCGATGATCTTGACCTGATCCTGCTTGCCCGCCTGCCGAACTCCGGTCGCGGTGCCCTCGGCTGCGAACGTGTTCGCCGCGAAGATGCCGGTGATGTCGGGGTCTTTGGCGAGGGCGGCCGAGACCAGACGAGCAGCTTCGGCCGGGTCGTTGTGGCTGTACTGCACGCCGAGGTAGTCGAAGGCAGGGTTGGCATCGACGGCTTCCTCGAAGCCCTCCACTCGGGCGTCGGCAGTGGAGATCCCGGGATCGGTGGAGATGACGAGCACCTTGCCGCCGGCCGGGTTGAGCCGCTCGATCGCGTTGAACGCTTCTGCCCCGCCGCCCTTGTTGTCGGACGAGATCGAGGAGACCGCGATGGACGGGTCTTCCAGGGTGGTGTCGACGAGGACGACCTTGATACCTGCTCTGGAGGCTGCTTCGAGGGGTGCCTGCATGGCGGCCACGTCGGTGGGCGCGATGAGAATCGCCGACGGCCGCGATGCGACAACCGAATCCACGATCGGCTTCTGCAGGGTGGGATCGAACTTGACCGGGCCCTGGGTGTCGACGGTGACGCCTGCATCCTTCGCCGCAGCTTCGATTCCGCACTGCATGCTGATGTAGAACTCGTCGCCACTGACGCCCTGGATGAAGGCGATGTTGCCGCTGCCGCCACCGCTTCCGGAGTCGGACGAACAACCCGCCAGGAACATGGCGGAGACCGAAGCGACACTCAGTGCAACGACGGCGGTGCGTGATGTGATCATGGTCGACTTTCTTGTAAGGGGTGTGCGATAGAGGGAGTTTCGAGACCGGCCGAGGTTAGGGACTTCGGGACCAGAGTTTCTTGAGGGAGCTGGGCGATTGACCTCGGCTCGCTGCGTCGCGTCGACGCTGATCGAAGTAGACCGCTGCGATGAGGACAGCACCGACGGCGACCTGCTGCCAGAACGGCTGGACTCCGACGATGACGAAGCCGTTCTGCAGCACGGCAGGGATGAACAGTCCGACGACGGTGCCGAACATGGTTCCGATGCCGCCGAAGAGGCTCGTTCCACCGATGACCACTGCCGCAATGACATTGAGGTTGGTCTGCGACTGGCCGGCGATGGCGGTGGTGCCGTACTGCGACAGAGACAGGATGCCCGCCAGTCCGGCGAGGGTGCCGGAGAGTGCGTAGACCTTGACCAGGTGCATGTCCACCTTGATGCCGACGCGTCGAGCAGACTGCTCCTTGGAGCCGACGGCAAAGGTGTAGAGGCCGAACTTGGTGCGATGCAGCACGATTCCGAAGATCACCACGAGCACCAACGCGATGCTCGAAATCAGGGGAATGGTGGTGGCCGGGAAGTTTCCGTAGCCGATGGTATCGACCAGGACCGGTGGGACGTCGCGGATGTCGACGCCCCCGGTGATGACCTGCGAGAGCCCGAGAGCTCCGCCCAAGGTCCCGAGAGTCACGATCAGCGGAGGCACGTTGGCCTTACCGATCAGGAAACCGTTGAGCAATCCCCAGCAGAGTCCACACCCCAGTGCCACCACGATTCCGACAGCGGCAACTCCCCATCCGTCGCCGCCGATCGCGGCCATGGTCTTGGCCGAGACGACTCCGGAGAAAACGAGAACGGAGCCGACCGAGAGATCGATGCCACTGGTGACGATGACGAACGTCATGCCGATCCCGAGAACGGCCAGGATGGATACGTTCTGGATGATCTGGCGGATGTTGCCCCACTCGGGGAAGCTGCCGGGAGCCATGATCGAGAACACGAGGCAGATCGCAGCCAAGACCAGCACGATCTGAAACACCTGAACCCGGGCCAACTTACCGAGCGCTTCGACGAGATCGAAGGAGTGCCGAGACGGCTTGTCGCCGGGCGGCATCGGCTCGAGGGAGGGGCTGATGGTCTGGTTGGTCATCGTGTGGCTCCGGTGGTTGCGCCGGTCATCGCGCCGACGAGTTCTTCCATGGTCGTGTTCTTGGCGTCGAGAGTGGCGACGCGCTTGCCCATCCGCAGTACCTGAACGCGGTCGGCGACCTCGATCACGTGCGGCATCGAGTGACTGATGAACACCACCGCCACTCCCCTGTCCGCCACGCGGCGAATGGTGTCGAGAACGTTTCGGGTCTGCACCACCCCCAGCGCCGCGGTCGGTTCGTCCAGGAACACAACGCCTTTGGCCCAGGCGACCGCGCGAGCGATCGCAATGGCCTGCTGCTGGCCACCCGACATGGCTCCGACGGGAACGGTGAGGCTACGCACGGTCGCTCCGAGTTCGTTCAACGCGTCCTGCGACTGCTTGCGCATCGTGGAGACGTCGAGAAAACCGAGACGGCCGAGCAGCCCTTTCGCGGGAAGTTCCCGACCGAGGAACATGTTCTGCTGCGCGTTCAGGTGCGGCGCGAGAGCGAGATCCTGGAACACCGTCTCGATGCCCAGTTCGGCTGCCACGGTGGGACTGTCGAGATCGACCGCGGTGCCGTCGAACAGGATCTCGCCGGTGTCGACCGCGAGACTGCCCGAGAGCGCCTTGACCAACGTCGACTTGCCTGCACCGTTGTCGCCGATGAGGGCGACGACCTCGCCGGGGTAGATGTCGAAATCGGCGTCGTCGAGGGCGCGCACGTTTCCGAAGCTCCTCGACAATCCCCTCGCCTCGAGGATCGGTGTCGCAACAGGTGCAACGCTGGCCATGGATACTCCTTGGTCGAATCGAAAACCGTCGGATGCGGGATGGATACCCCCACCGGTGCCCGTGCAGCACGGTCGGTGATCGTGGTCTGCGAGGCAGGTCGAGCTCCCTGCGGGGCTCGTTGTGTAAACGAGTGTGACCCACGCAACCCGCATTGTCACGTGTTTCGGGAAAATTCATGTCACCGGTGACATGGCACAACTCCTGCACATGGACGGAGCCGCACCGTCGACCCGCTATCGGACCGAGCGGTACCGTCTCTGAACTGGGAATATTTGCGATCTGCTCCATTTTCGACCTGATGGAACGGTGCTGAGGTACCGTCCATGACACCGATGACATCCAGCACGCACCTGCGGCAAATGACATCGATGACATGACCGATTCGGAAACAGTGAAGGTTGACGCACATGGCGAAGTTCGACGGCCGAAAGATCTTGGTGACCGGTGCCAGCGGCGGTATCGGCTCGGCCACGGTGAGAAGGCTGGTGGCCGACGGCGCGGACGTCGTCGCAGCCGGTCAGTCGGTGGACGCACTGGACAAGCTCGCCGACGAGACCGGCGCGCAGCCTCTGGCGTTCGACCTGACCTCCGAGGACAGCGTGCGCGAGGCCGTCGAGGGGCTCGAGCTCTACGGAGTGGTGAACTGCGCCGGCTTCGGCGGCGAGATCGCCACGCCACAGGACACCGACATCTCCATCTTCGACAAGGTCATCGCCATCAACGCGCGCGGCGCTCTCCTCGTCATCAAGTACACCGCCCCCGCGATGATCGCCGCCGGTGCGGGGGCAATCGTGAACGTGTCGAGCCAGGCCAGTCTCGTCGCCCTGACGGGTCACATCTCGTACGGCTCCTCGAAAGCTGCCCTGGACAACATCACTCGGGTCTCGGCCCTCGAACTCGGTCGCCACGGAATCCGGGTCAACGGAGTCAATCCGACCGTCGTGATGACGGAGATGTCCGCGTTCTACTGGGGCCGTCCGGAGATCGAGCAGCCGTTCCTGGCACAGATGCCGCTGGGTCGCTGGGCCACCGAGGACGAGATTGCCGCGCCGATTGCCTTCCTGTTGAGCGATGATGCTTCCATGGTGACCGGGGTGTCGCTGCCGGTGGACGGCGGCTACACGAGTCGATGACGAGCAGACGACGAGCAGACGGGGGTAGATCATGACCACCATGCAGGATGTCGCGGCACTGGCCGGAGTCAGCGCCAAGACCGTCTCACGGGTGTACAACAACGATCCGCACGTCGACCCCGACACGCGCGCTCGCGTCACCGATGCCCTCAATTCACTGAACTACGTTCCGAACACGATGGCGACATCGTTTCGCAACGGTCAAGCGGCGGCAATCGGTGTGGCCGTACCCGATATCGACGATCCGTTCTTCTCCTCCATCGCCCGAGCCATCGAGGAACGCGCCCGCGAGGACGACATGGCCGTGCTGGTCACGAGTCTGGGGCACGATGGTGGCCAGGAGCAGGCTCTGGTCGAGTCGTTGCTGCGTAGACAGTTGAGCGGCTTGATCATTGCGCCGACCGGTTCCGATCACGGCTATCTGGAGCGCTGGATCGACAAGACGCCGACGGTCTTCGTCGATCGGGGACCCGACGGCCTCAAGGCCGACAGCTTCGTCGACGACGATCACGGCGGGGCGGTGTTGGCCACCGATCATCTGCTTCGACTGGGACACACTCGGATCGCGGTCATCGGCGACACTGCCAATATTCCGACCAGCCGGAATCGACTCGAGGGGTATCGAGAGTCGTTGCAGGCCCGAGGAATCGAGTTCGACGATTCTCTCGTTGCGCTCGGCGTCATGGGCCGCGACGATGCTCGCAGCGCCCTGACCGCACTGACAGCACTCGACGATCCACCGACTGCGCTGTTTCTGTCCAATGCCCGCGTGGCCATGGCATGTGTGCCCGTTCTGCAGCAGATGCAATTGCTGCATCTGGCGTTCGTCGGATTCGGCGACTTTCCGCTGGCGGATGCAGTGTGGCCGCCGGTGACGGTGATCGACCAGAATCCTGCTCGGCTCGGCCGATTGGCCATCGAGCGACTACTGGGCCGAATCGAGAATCCCGGCAAACGCTTCAAGCGCCGCAACATCCTCGGCGTCGAGCTCATCGAACGCCGATCCTGCACGCCCGGAAGCGATCACCGCTGCGACTGATCCTGGAGCGCATGCGCAACCAGATCGACCTGCAGTGGTGTCGACAATTCGGCATCGATCCGCAGATGCGGAACACGCGGCTTCTCCACCGGGGGATCCGTCGGCCGATGAGCGTCGCGCTCTGCCCCGCGGGCCGCCCGTCGACGCGCCAGCAGCTCCGGCGAGCCGTCGACGTGGACGACCATCGTTGCTGCGGGAGCCACCTGCGAGACCAGTCGTTCCCACTCCGTGCCCGCGGTCAATTCGCGGGTGAAAGGCGCGACCAGAACGGGGCGCTGACCGATCTCCACGAGGTCCCTCGCAGCAGCGAGCAGTACTGCGTACCGGCCGGCACGAATGCGTTCTGCGTGCGGCCCCGCACTGTTCCAGTGTGGGCCGTCCAACAGCGAATCCAGTTGATCGAGTAGTGGATTGGTGAGTGTGTCGAGGTCGAGCAATGCCGTGCCGAAGCGGCGCGCCAGCTCGCGTCCGAGGGTGGTCTTTCCACTTCCTGCAGCACCCGCGACGAGCAGAACCGGCAGTTGATCCCGATCGATCGCGGAAACGTCTTGACAGGCATGAGGCATGACGTGAATCATACAAGACAACGTTGTCTCGCACCGTTGCTACAGCGAATACAATTCCTCCGATCGAGAGTTCACGTGACCGAGCGCGCAAGCATCAAAGACGTCGCCGCATTGGCAGGCGTCAGCTTCAAGACCGTCTCCCGTGTCGTCAACGGCGTGGACACGGTGTTGCCCGAGCTGCGCGAACGCGTCGAGGCCGCGGTGCAGACGCTCAACTACGTCCCCAATTCCGCTGCACGTTCGCTGAAATCGGGATCCGGCAACACGATCGGGATCATCGTCGATTCCATCGACGACGTGTTCTTCGCATCCTTGGTCAGTGCCGTCGAGGATCGCGCTCTCGAACACGGACTGGCCGTCATCGTCGGCAGCACCGGGTTCGACGCCCAGCGCGAACGTGATCAGCTGGCGTTGCTGGCCGGTCAACACGTCCGCGGCATCATCCTGGCGCCGGTCGGCGACCACAGCGATTTCCTCGTGCCGCGTCGCCGAACACTTCCCACGGTGACCATCGACCGCTCGATCGCGGGATTCGATTCGGTCATCGTCGACGATTACGGTGCTGCCAAGCGGGCCGTCGAGAAGCTGGTCGAGGGCGGCCACACCCGAATTGCGTTGCTCGGCTTCGACGATCGACTGCAGACCGCACAGTTGCGCCGTGAGGCGTACTTCGATGTTCTCGCGAACCTCGGCCAGAAGCCCGAGGCCGCTCTCGCTCCCCCGGTGTCCCATGCCGCGGACTCGGTACGGCCGGTGGTGAAGAAGCTTCTGGCTCTGCGCAATCCGCCGACCGCCTTCTTCGTCGCCAACGCGCGGCATGCGACGGCCGTGGTATCGGTGCTGCACGAGATCGATCGCACCGACGTTGCCATGGTCTCGTTCGGCAACTTCTCGCTCGCCGATGCCGTCAGCCCCTCGGTGACCTGCATCGACCAGGATCCATACCGGATCGGCACCCTCGCGTTCGATCGCCTGGTACAGCGCTTCGACGATCCCTATCTCGAAGTCGAGCAACAGATTGCGCCGACCACCCTGGTCGAACGACTCTCACATGCACTCCCCTTACCTGCACAGAAATGAGAACATCCCCGTGAATCCCAGACTCGTTGCGGGACTCGACCTCGGTAGCACCGGCATCAAGGTGCTCGTGATCGACGAGGCCGGAACCGAACTGCTCATCGAGCAGAGTCCGACGCCGTGGCATCACGGCCCGGGCGGAACCACCGACCTCGAGGCCGAGGACCTGCTCGCGACCATCGCGAATCTGCTCGACGCCGTCGCGCGTCGACTGCCGGAGGTGACCGGCGATCCCGCGTCGCGCATCGATGCGATCGCCGTGTCCGGAATGGGTGAGACGGGCTTTCTTCTCGATGAAGACAACGTTGTCCGAGCCCCGGCATTCGCGTGGTTCGATCCCCGAGGGCAGCAGCAGGTCGACTCACTGCCCCAGGATCTCCGTGACCGGTTCGCCGGCACGACCGGACTCCCCGTCGGCGTGCAGGTCTCGGTCGTCAAGATCGCGCACCTCCGCGACAACGGACTGAATCTGACCGGACTGCGATGGTTCAATCTGCCCGAGTTCGTCGTGCTGTCCCTCGGCGGTCGTGCGGTGGCCGACTACTCGTTGAGTTCCAGGACGGGACTGCTCGATCAGGACACCGGCGAGCCGTGGACGGAGATGTTGACGCACTTGGGCGTCGGGGCCGAGTTCCTCCCGCCCCTCGTCGACGCCGGCACCGATCTGGGAGCCGCAACCGGACCCGCCCTTCCCGACGCCATCGTGGGGGCACGGCTGACCGTGGCCGGTCACGACCACCTCGTCTCCGCCGTATCGGGTGGGGCAATCCCCAACGACCGGTATCACGTGTCGATGGGCACCGCCGAGGTTCTGCTGCGAGTGCTCGACGCTCCCCTGACTCCCGCGGCTCGAAGCCGTCTGGCCGATCATCTGATCAATTCGGTGCGGCATGTGGTTCCTGGCCAACACGTACTCGTCGCCGGGGTCAAGACCGGACTGTTGATGCGACGGGCGTTGCAGTTGTGCGACATCACCGACCGCGCCGGGCGTGACCTGCTCGATCAGCGAGTGTGCGCATTGCCTGCAGGCGGACCGGTTACCGACGGTGGGATAGAGATCGCCGGGGCCCGCAACGACGACGGCGTGCTGTCCATCGCCGTCCGTACGGACGGGGTGAACGCGGCGGAGCTGTTCCGTTCGATCCTGTTGCACGGCAACGACGAGATCGCCCGCCTCATCGCTGCCCTCGACGCCGAGGTTGCCCCCGCTCGGACCACGCTGCTCACGGGCGGCTGGGCGGGAATGGCCAGCGTTCGGGATGCCCGCGCGCAGGTGCTCCCCGAAGTCTCGGTCTCGACTCGCGCCCAGGACACCGCCTACGGCGCAGCACTGTTCGCTGCGCGCCTACTGACGCTCATAGAAATCTGAGCCCACATTTCTGCAGCGAGACAACGTTGTCTCACTTACTCGCAGCCCCAACCCACACCAGGAGAAAAACAATGAACGAACTCACCACCCTCGAACGTCGCGGAATGGCCGCCATCTCCACCGCCGACGGCAACATGCTCATCGTCGCCGGAGATCAACGCAACGGCATGAAGGCAGTCATGACGGATGCCACCGACGGACCCGGCTCGATCACTGTCGAGCAGCTCGCCGACGCCAAGGCCGATCTGGTTCGCTACCTCGGCAATCACGCGCCGGCGATCCTGCTGGACCCGGAGGTCGCACTGCCGAAGATCGTCGACGAGGGCGTGCTCTCGCGCAACACCGCGTTGGTGGTCGGCATGGATGCCTCGGGCTTCGAGGAGACCGACGGCTTGCGCTACACCCGCTTCGTCGACGGCGTCACCCCGCGAGTCGTCCGCGATCTGGGCGGCGATGTCGCCAAGATGCTGTTCTACATGCGCCCCGAACAGCAGGGCGTCGATTCCCGTGTCGCCGAGGAGATCCGCGACCTCGTGAAGGCATGCTCCGCCGAGGGGCTGTTGCTCATCGTCGAAATCCTGACCTACAAGCTCGAGGGCGAATCGGACGAGGACTACAAGGCCGGCTTCGGCAAGATCATCGCCGACTCCACCCGCATCTCGGTCGAATGCGGCGCCAAGGTGCTCAAGCTCCCCTACCCCGGTTCCGCCGAGGCATGTGCAGCCGTTACCGAAGCGGCACAGGGTGTTCCGTGGGCAGTGCTGTCGGCGGGCGTCGACCACGAGACGTTCATCGAGCAGGTACGCATCGCGGTCGCCAACGGCGCGCGCGGCGCGATGGCCGGCCGCTCACTGTGGAAGGACAGCATGGCCGTCTCCGCCGAGACCCGCGAGGACCTGCTCACCAACCGCGCTCTCCCCCGTCTGCGCGAACTGAACGAGGCCGTCGACAACTGACATCGTCCTTCGACCGAGCCCGGACACCCCGTCTCGGGCTCGGTCGACGCCGTTCTGAGTAGCGTGAACCCATGACGCACCCCTCGACGCACCTCGACATCGTCGCCGCTCCCGGCGTGTTCGCCGACCTCGCGACGGCGCAGGAATTGGTCGCCAGGGCGCTGTCGGCCCGAGGACTTACGGGCGGAATCGTCGACACCGCAACCGGTTCCGACGAGACGATCGTCGTTCCCGGTGACGGGATCCCGATCGACACGGCGTCGTACGGCGGTGTCGTTCGGGTCGATCTGGGCCAGTGCACACCGGACAGATCACCGGGCATCCGTACTCACATTCGCGGCCGCGGACTCGACGGTCTGCGATTCGCGATCGACAGCGTGTACTTCCACCGCTTCCACCCCGGCACGATCCTGTCGTACGGGGATCACCCCGAGCAACGCGTCGAGCAGCGGTTACCCGAGAGCGACGGTCCGTTTCCTGTTGCCGTGCTGATCCACGGTGGATATTGGCGGTCGCGGTGGGAATTCGACCTGATGGACGCGATGGCCGTCGATCTGACCGCGCGGGGCTACGCCACGTGGAACGTCGAATATCGTCGCCCCGACGAACACGGGTGGGATGTGATGACCTGCGATGTCGCGTCCGCGATCGCAGCGTTGGAGACGGCACCCGGCGATCTGGATCTGTCCCGGGTAGCTCTGTTCGGCCATTCGGCGGGCGGTCAACTCGCACTGCGAGCCGCGGGCGATTCCGTTGGAACGCCGGTCGCCCCTGCCCTCGCGGTCGGCCTGGCCGGCGTGCTCGATCTGCGGGTCGGCGATGAGCGCTGGCTCGGCGAGGGTGCGGTGTCGAATGCGATCGGTGCGCGATTCGCCGGTGCGCAGGAGACGTACGAGGCATCGTCTCCGATCTCGAGGCTTCCGCTCGGCGTTCCGCAGTTGGTGGTGTGCGCGGTGTCGGACGATCCCAACCTGCTCGAAATCAGTCGGGCGTACTACGCCGCCGCGTCGGCTGGCTCGGATTCGGTCGTCTCGATCGAAGGACCCGGGGGCCACTTCGCGGTCGTCGATCCCGCGTCGGAGATCTATCAGGACATGGTTCGCGAGGTCGACGCCCGAATCCGAGGTACCCGAGACCACGCGTCCGAGTAAGTCCGTATCGTGCATGGTGTGACGCGCAGCACAACGACGTGCATGCCGAGACTTCAGGAGCGAGATCGATGAAGAGCACCATGCAGGACACCCCACTGTCCATCGGCCAGCTGGTTCGATTCGGGACGTCCATTCACTCCTCGGCCGAGATCACCACCTGGACGGACACCGGTCCGACCACGGTGACCTTCGGGGAATTGGGTAGGCGGGCAGCGCAACTGGCACACGGTCTGCGGTCGATCGGCATCGACGACGATCAGCGCGTCGGAACGTTCATGTGGAACAACGCCCCGCACATGGAGGCCTACATGGCGATTCCTGCGATGGGCGCGGTGCTGCACACGCTGAACATTCGGCTCTTCCCCGAGCAGCTCACCTACATCGTCAATCATGCCGAGGATCAGGTGATCATCGCCGACGCGAGTCTGCTCCCCCTCCTGACACCCCTGCTGCCGACGTTCGAGACCGTGCGGCATCTCGTCGTCGTCGGCGTCGACCCGGCGCAGGTCACTGCACCCGACGGTATCGAGGTGCTGGGCTACGAGGACCTGCTCGCAGGCAAGCCGGAGGAGTTCGACTGGCCCGAGCTCGACGAACGATCAGCTGCCGCAATGTGTTACACCTCGGGCACCACCGGCGACCCCAAGGGGGTCGTGTATTCACATCGCTCCATCTACCTGCATTCGATGCAGGCCTGCATGACAGATGCGATGGCAATTGCGCAGTCCGACAAGGTCTTGGCCATCGTGCCGATGTTCCACGCGATGTCGTGGGGATTGCCCTATGCAGCGCTGATGGTCGGTGCGTCGCTGATCATGCCCGACAGGTTTCTGCAGCCGGCTCCGTTGGCGGAGATGATGTCGACACTGCGTCCGACGGCCGCGGCGGCCGTTCCGACCATCTGGCAGGCCCTGCTCGCTCACCTGGACGAGCACCCGGCCGATCTGTCGAGTCTGCGTGACGTGGTGGTCGGCGGTGCCGCGTGTCCACCGAGTTTGATGCGGGCGTTCCACGAGAAGTACGGGGTGCACATCTCGCAGGCATGGGGCATGACCGAGACCTCGCCTCTCGGCACGTCCGGCAAGCCCGATGCCGGGCTGTCGGCTGAGGACGAGTTCGATTTGCGTTGTACGCAAGGACGATTCGTCGCCGGTGTGCGAGCACGACTCGTCGGCGATGCCGGTGAGGTGTTGCCGTGGGACGGCAAGACCGTCGGCGAACTCGAGGTGCGTGGCCCGTGGATCACCGGCAGCTACTACCGCGCCGATGCAGACGACAAGTTCGACGACGGTTGGCTGCGGACGGGTGACGTGGGCACCATCTCCGAGGGCGGCTACCTACGACTGACCGATCGCTCCAAGGACATCATCAAGTCCGGGGGCGAGTGGATCTCGTCGGTGGAACTCGAGAATCAGGTGATGGGACACCCGGCCGTTCGTGAGGCCGCGGTGATCGGTGTGCCCGATCCGAAGTGGGACGAGCGGCCCCTGGTGGCCGTTGTCGTCCGCGAGGGTGCATCGGTGACAGCCGAAGAACTGAAGGAGTTCCTCGACAGCCGCGTGGCGCATTGGCAGCTGCCGGAGCGCTGGACCTTCATCGACGAGGTCCCGAAAACCAGCGTCGGCAAATACGACAAGAAGCGACTGCGTAGCTCGCATGCCGACGGGGCATTGAACGTCATCGAATTGGTCTGATCCGGTCGGCGAGTTACACGTCCCTCACACGACCTACGAATACCAGTAATGGTCTACCCCTAACGTCGTAACCGACCGCGACGACAGGGAGCCCCGGACAGTGTTGATCAACCGTTGTGCAGCGGCACTTGCGGTGACCTCGGCCGTTCTCCACCTGAGGATGGGGATCGGCAGCGCGATCGGTGTTGTGGTCGCCGCCATGGCTGTGGTGTGCCTGCTGTGTGCTGCCGATCTGTGGCGGTCGACGAACAATCGCCCGTGGGTTGTCATGGCGGCGGCGAGCGCGGTGATGCTGCTTGCGCATGCATCCGGTCCGACGGGACATCATCAGGCCGTCGTGACCGACAGTGTCAGCGAGGTGTCGGCGGCCTCGATCGTCGCGGTCGTCGAACTCACGCTCGCCGCCGTCGTGGTTTTCGTTCGCACGCGCCGCGTTCCGCCAGAACTTCTCCACTACCCACTGCAGGAGCCCCGATGACCGATACCTTTGCGCCCGTTGTAGTTCACCCCCTCGAACCGCTGACCCCGCAGGAGATTTCGAGGACGTCGGCGATAGTCGTTCGCGAGCAGAGTCTGACCTCCGCTGCACGCTTCGTCTACATCGAGCTGCTGGAGCCGACCAAAGCCGCTCTGCAGCAGTCGGATACGGACCGTCGAGCATTCGTCGTCCTGCGTGATCGTGACGCCCATGCCACCTTCGAGGCAGTGGTCTCGCTCAACCATGACGCCTTGCTCAGCTACACCGAGATCGCCGATGCCCAACCACCCATCACGTTGGAGGAGTTCCTTCGCTGCGAGGACGTCATCAAGGCCGACCCGCGCTGGCAGGAGGCGATGATTGCACGCGGCGTCACCGACTTCTCGCTCGCGATGGTGGACAAGTGGGCCAGCGGCCACACCATGGAGGGTGACAACCCCGGTGGTCGACGCCTCGCCCGCCCGCTGACGTTCGTGCGGAGCGAAGCGCAGGAGAACGGATATGCGCGGCCCGTCGAGAATCTGGTCGTCACAGTCGATATGGACACGATGGAGGTGGTCGACGTCGCAGACACCGGAGTGGTTCCCATCCCACAGACTCCCGGCAACTACCTACCCGGATTCTACGAACGCCCCGGGAATGTCCCGGAGTTCTCCCACCAACGCGCACCGATGAAGAAGATCGACATAACCCAACCCGACGGTCCGTCGTTCACGGTGGACGGCCACTACGTCGAGTGGGCCAACTGGCGCTTGCGCGTCGGCTTCACACCCCGTGAGGGGTTGGTGCTGCACGATGTCGGTTACGTCGATCGCGGAACTCTGCGGCCGATCATCCATCGGGCGTCGCTGTCGGAAATGTACGTACCGTACGGCGATCCCGGTGACAGCCAGTGGAACAAGAACGTGTTCGACGAGGGCGAGTACGGTTTGGGCGTTCTCGCCAATTCGCTTCAGCTGGGCTGTGATTGCCTCGGTGAAATTCACTACTTCGACGCGTACGTCAACGATCAGGACGGTCAGCCGATCGAACTTCCGAATGCGATCTGCATGCACGAGGAGGACTACAGCATCGGTTGGAAGCACACCGACTTTCGCGACAACGTGGGCCAGGTCCGACGCAACCGTCGTCTCGTCGTGTCGTTCTTCGCCACCGTGGGCAACTACGACTACGGATTCTATTGGCATCTGTATCTCGACGGGTCCATCGAGTTCGAGATCAAGCTGACCGGCATCATCTCCACCGGTGCGATCGAGCCGGGCACGATCCCCGAGTTCGGCACCCTCGTCGCTCCCGGTCTCTACGGGCCTCATCACCAGCACTTCTTCAGTGTTCGTTTGGACATGAAGGTCGACGGCGAACGCAACAACTTGTACGAACTCGAAGCCGAGGCCGTACCCGTCGGGCCGGACAATCCCCACGGCAACGCGTGGCGTCAGACCAAGCGGCACCTCGCCACCGAGTCGGAGGCACAACGCCTCGCCGATCCACTCCGGGCCCGCTCCTGGTTGATTGCCAACGCGGACAAGAAGAACAAGCTCGGTGGGCACATCGGGTACAAGATCGAGCCGTCCGGTGCGGTCGCTTTGCCTCTGGCACAGCCCGGTTCGCAGCAGGCTCGCCGAGGCGGGTTCGCCACCAAGCATCTGTGGGCGACGCCGTACGCAGAACGGGAGCGCTATGCGGCCGGTGAGTACGTGGCCCAGAATCCGGGACCCGACGGGCTGGTGAAGTACACGAGCGGTGACCGTTCCCTCGAGAACGCCGACCTGGTCATCTGGCCCACGATCGCTGCACACCATGTGGTGCGCCCCGAGGATTGGCCGGTCATGCCGGTCAGCCATGTGAGTTTGCACCTCAAGCCCACCGGATTCTTCGACGGCAATCCGATGCTGGATCTGGCACCGGAGACGCCGAAATCCACTGGGCACTGCTGCACCTGAACCCAAACGCAGAAAGTCATGTCGGCCGGGGTCCGACGATCGCAGATCCGCCCAGCCGACGTGCTTCGTGCAAGGCTGCGATCGCCTCTGCCAAAGAGGCATCGTCGAGAAGATGTGCATACTGCTGCGCGCCGTCCAGATCGTCAAACTCCGGCAGGGCCCGACGGCCGTTTGCCTGCTGAATCTCGGCAGCGACGGACAGCACCTCCAGACCTGTCACCGTAGAGAAGGTAGCGACCAAACTTCTTAAAGAACGAACCCAGGTCCAGAATGACGGTGCTACGAGAACCGGAACCGCGCCACGGCCCTGAAGTGCCGTGTAGACATGCCGGTTGACACTAGCCACCGACAAACAATGCAACACGTGAAGATAGTTGACTCCCGCAACTGAGAATGCCAACACGAGCGGCCCGATGATCGCGAAGTTTCCTGAACTGGCCATTGCAGGGAACGTGGCGACCAGCAACACTGCAGAGACGACGAGCATAACCGCCATGGCTGTCCCGAAGCTGCGACGTGATTTGAACCGCGTCAACGACTCCGCGAACCACACCTCCCGGGTGACCTTCTTGACGTATATCTCACGCTGACGCGGGCAAGGTAGGTCGCGACTACGCTCCAAGTATTCAGCAACTCGCCTTCTGACGATTCCTTGCCACGAGTATTTCTCCACCGCGGCGATTGTCGCGATTGCGGTGAAGAACAGGGTCCCAATTCCGACTACATTTGCAAGCATGGCCAAGATGCTAACGATAGCTACTGACATCCCGATCTAGTACCGAATTCAATTGACTTGCGTTGCGTCACTCCTCGAATCCAACTTTCCAGTGCACTGTGGGCACTCACTGTCGGCTCGTCGTGATTGCCCCGTTCGACACCACAGCAAAGCAGTCGCTTCCGCCGCAGCGTGGTGCGACAACGCGCTTGCAGTACCGACCAACTTGCTCGCACGAATTGGGCGCGGCACATCACATGCCTCGAATCCGATCTACGTGACCGATGCACTCACCAGCGACGAGGTGCGCACACTCAATCGCGTTCGGTCGGCTCGGAACAGGTCCACCGAATACTCGACGGGCCGTTCGGACTGGTCGTATCCGATGCGTTCGAGCTTCAGGATGGGCGTTCCCTCGGGTTGCCGGAGCAGCGAGCCCGCGGGCGCACTGATCGTCGCCAATTCGATGGATTCGTCTGCCATACAGACCGATACGCCGAGCCGGGTACGCAGAGCCTCGTACACCGAGTCCAACGGGGTCTCCAGAACTCGGCCACAGATGCTGTCGCTGAGGTACATCTGCTCCAGCGACAGCGTGTCGCCGTCGGCGAAGCGCAGCCGCAGCAGCGATACCACCGGTCCGTCTCCCAACACCTGTGCCGCCTCCGGGCTCGGCTCGGCGATACGCGCTGAGATCACCTTGGTGCCGTCTCGAAATCCCTGTTCGTGCAGCATCTGCGGGACGCCCTTGACGGTGTTGAGGCTCCGCAGCAGTCGCCGGCTCTGACAGAGGGACTGCGCACTTTCCGGCGACGACGAACCTGGCGTCACCGAGGTCAGGAACGCACCGCCGGCTCTCCCCTTCGTCCGTCGGATGACATCGTCGCGTTCGAGGAGATCCAGCGCTTTGCGCAGCGTCGTCCGTGACGTGCCGAGTCGCTCGGCCAGTTCGCGTTCGGGAGGCAACCGGGCAACGGACCGCGATTCGAGCTCGGCCACCAACCGAAGAAGCGCCGCGTGCGTCTGCTCCATCAACAGCACCGAAACACCTCGATTTCCTTCGTCACAACTGCAGAAGCCCATTCAATCTTCAATCAGGCCCGCGCAACACCCCTCGACCTGGGCATTAACGCACGATTAACACGGCGGGTGTCCTATGACCCGCAACCAGGTCACGCGTTACACGACGTTCACGTATCGACGAGAAAACCAGAAATGGTCTACGCCCATCGTTGCACCTACCCGAGAACGCAACATCTACCGAAGGGTGCAACACCGTGGAGGATTCCAGGTCGGCACGCGCCGCTCTCGGCGTGGAGCTCGCCCGCTCGGCGGGCGAGATCGCTCGTCGCTGGTTCGACACCTCAGCCCTCACCGTCGAGCAGAAACAGGACGGTTCCCCTGTTACGCAAGCGGATCGAGACATCGAAACCCACATTCGGGCCGCCGTGGCCGAGCACTTTCCCGCCGACGGCTTCCTCGGGGAGGAATACGGCGAAACCAGCGGCACGTCCGACTACCGCTGGATCGTCGACCCGATCGACGGCACCAAGTCGTTCGTGCACGGAGTTCCGCTGTACGCCAACCTGATTGCACTCGAGGAAGACGACGATGTCGTCTTCGGCGTCATCAATCTCCCCAGCGCCGACATCCTGATGCACGCCGAGCGCGGCAAGGGATGCTGGAAAAACGGAGAACGGGTGCATGTTTCGGACAGGACCGATCTCGACGGGGCCTACGTCATGGCAACCTGGCTCGAAGACTGGCACTCGGACACCATCGTCGACCTGCATGCCGCAGGCGCAGTGTTGCGTACCTGGGGCGATGCCTACGGCTACATGATGGTCGCGAGCGGCCAGGCCGACGCGGTGGTCGATTACACCACCCAGATCTACGACCTCGCACCCATGCCGGTGATCATCGAAGAAGCCGGCGGCACCTTCACCTCGCTCGATGGAGCGCGAGACTACAACAGCGGCAACGGCATTGCGACCAACGGCGCATTGCACGACTCGGTTCTCAAAATAGTCAACCAAGGATGACGCACATGAAAGAGTACATTCGCGGCCTGAGCCGAAAGAACATCATGACGTTCTTCGGCAGCATCTACGCTCTCGCCCTGCTCTTCGCACTGTTCCCGCCGCTGTACATGTGGGGCAGTGGCATTCGCTACGAGATCCTCGGCATTCCGTTCGCCATCATGTACTGGCTGATCGACGGAGTCGTTCTCGGGCTGACTCTCTGGGGTCTCTACATCGTCGAGGACATCCGCGGCGAACTCGACGAGGATCTCCTCCCCGCTACCGCACCGCTGACTGGAGAATGACATGTTGATCATGCTGGGAATGCTCGGCGTCTTCTACGCCGTCGTCATCTTCATCCTCTACACCACCCAACAGAAGACCTCCCCCACCTTCGACGAGTACTCGGTGGGCGGCCGCAGCTACGGCCCCTGGTACGTCGCGATGAGCTACGTCAACTCGTGGTGGCCGGGCTCGGTGTTCATCGCATTCTTCGGACTTGCCAGCGGCGCAGGCGTATTCGGACTGTACGGCCTCGCGTACTCCAGCCTCGGTGTCGCCATGATGTACTTCATGGCCACCCGTGCCTGGCGCTGGGGAGCGAAGTACAACCTGCGATCGCAGCCCGATCTGCTCGGCCTGCGCTTCAACTCGCGCGGCACCAAGATCGTCGCCAGCGTCATCGGCATCGTCTCGCTCTTCCCGTGGGTCGTGCTCGGCATGCAGGCACTCGGCGAGGTGTTCCAGATCGCCAGTGCCGGAGCATGGTCCGTCACCACCTGCCTGTTCGTCGGCCTGGCCGTCATCGTCATCCGCCAGTACTGGACCGTCAAGATGGGCATGCGCGGCCTGATCATGACCGACATGTTCCAAGGTCTGGTCGCCTACGTCTTCTCTGCGGCACTGTGCCTGATTCTGCTCTCCGGTGTCGCGGGCGGCCCGATCAGCTTCGCCACACTCGGCGATGTCGCCGACGAATACCTCCGCGTTCCCGGAGACGGCGACTCGTACGGCCCGTTCTACCTCTTCGCCCTCATCTTCACCGGCGTAGTCGGATCACTGTGCTGGCCGACGAGCTTCCAACGGATCTACACCGCGTCGAGTGTCCGGGCCGTCAAGTCCGGCACCATCCGCACAGTGCTGATCTCCGGAGTCTTCTACTCCCTTCTCATGCTCGTCGGTATCGCCGGCACGGTCATGCCCGCCGTCGCCGATTCACCGCAGACCGGCTGGTTCACCATCGCCGAGAGTTACGGCGGAACGTGGCTTCTGGGCCTCGCGGCCACCATGGTCTTCGCCGCATCCATGGGCCACATCGACGGCAGCGTGCAGGTCTGCGGACTGCAGATTGCCAACGACATCGTCAACTCCGACAAGCGCAAGCTCACCGACAGTCAGCTCACGAAGGTGGCCAAGACGAGCATGCTCGCGTTCATGGCAGCGGCAGCAATCGTCGCCTACGCCACGTTCAACATGACCCGCCTGCAACTGCTCGCACAGATCTCGTATCAAGGCGTTGTGCAGCTTGCCATCCCGCTGTTCCTCGGTGTGTTCTGGCGAGGCGGTAACGGTAAGGGCGCAGTCGCAGGCATGATCTCCGGATTCACCGTCGCACTCGTCCTCACCGCGATCTACCCGGACGACATCGCCGGACTCGGCAGCCTCACCGGTGGCGTCGTGGGTATGGCCGTCAACCTGGCCGTCTTCCTCATCGTCTCCAAGGCCACCGGAACCACGGCCGAGGAGAAGGCCCGCGTCGACGAGATGTTCGAGGTCGGCAAGCGTCCTACTCGCACCGCACCGGTCGACCTGTCCTTCGAGAACCAGATCGAAGAACTGGCCGCCAACCCCGCCCCGGAGAAGATCTAGTGCCTTTCCTCGACGACTTCGCCGCGATGTCGCAGTTCGGCGCCACCGCCGCCGGTGGTGTGCACCGAGAGGCAGCAACCGCTGACGACGGTCGAACCAGGCGGTTCCTCGCCGACTGGTTCGACCGGCACGGCTTCACCACCACCGTCGACGCGGTGGGAAACATGTACGGCACCGTCGAATTCGTTCCCGGTGCACCGTACGTCCTCGTCGGATCGCATCTCGACAGTCAGCCGACGGCCGGAAAGTACGACGGGGCCTACGGTGTCCTCGCCGCGGCACACGCCGCTCACGAGGTAGCCGAATGTATCGAACGTGGTTCGGTGACTCCGCAATTCAATCTTGCGGTGGTGAACTGGTTCAACGAGGAAGGTTCCCGTTTCTCGCCCAGCCTGATGGGAAGCGGGGTCTTCATCGGCAAGTTCGATGCCGACGACATCCTGAAGGTCACCGACCGCAGTGGCGTCAGCGTGCGGGATGCCCTGTCCGATATCGGATTTCACGGCAACGACAACGCGCCCGAGGCCGCCTCGTACGCCGAGATCCACATCGAACAAGGTCCCATCCTCGAGAACACCGGCACTACGATCGGCATCGTCACCGCCAACTGGGCCGCACGGAAGTACTCGATCACCGTGCACGGCGAGCAGTCGCACACCGGCGCAACTCATATGGCTCTGCGTCACGACGCGTTGGTCGGCGCATCGCGCATCGTGCTCGCTGCCCGCGATCTCACCACGCAGTTCCCCCAGGAGGCGCTGCTGGCCTCGGTCGGCGAGTTCGATGTCGAACCCAACTCCCCCATCGTCGTGCCGTCGAAGGTCACCATGGCCATCGACATCCGGTCCTCCGATCCTGAGATTCTCGAGCAAGCCCACGAGAAGATGCTTGCGGCAATCGATTCCGTGAACGCCGACGGGGAGGTGCGGGTCAGCATCGACACCTCGGCACTGCGGCCGTCCACGAGTTACCAGACCGAGGGCGTCGAACTCGCCGAGGAAGCCGCTGGGTCCCTCGGATTGTCGTGTCGACGGATGCTCACCATGGCCGGCCACGACTCGGTGAATCTCAAGGACATCGTTCCGACGGTGATGCTGTTCGTCCCCAGCGTCGACGGAATCTCGCACAGCGAGAAAGAACTGACCCACGACACCGACCTGCTCGACGGCGTGAAGATGCTGGCCGAGACGGTCGCGCGCATGGTGCGCGGCGATATAGGAGTCGGCCGATCTTCCGAACTCGCCGGCACCAGCCGCACTCGAGCATAGAAAGCAGAGCCAGATGATCGATTTGAGCGGCAAGACTGCACTGGTCACCGGCGGGTCCCGCGGCATCGGACGAGCAGTAGCGACCACCTTGGCGGCGGCAGGCGCGCACGTGGTGATCGTCGACCGCAGCGATGCACTACGCACCGACGGCGCATCGACATCGAACCTGATCTGCGCTGCGGGAGGCACCGCCGAGTCCGTCTTGCTGGACATCTCCGATTCCGAGCAGGTCGACGCGGTCTTCGCGGACGTCGCAGGCCGATCGGGCATCGACATACTCGTCAACAACGCCGGAATACTGAGTGCCGGAACGGTCCTCGACACGACCGACGACGCGTGGCGGTCACTGTTCGCAGTGAACGTGGACGGAACGTTCTTCTGCACCCGAGCGGCTATACGGCACATGGTCGACGCCGGGCGGGGCGGCAAGGTCGTCAACGTCGCGTCGATCAGCGGACTGCGGGCCAATCCAGGATTTGCCGGGTACTGCGCGGCAAAGGGAGCGATGGTCAACTTCACTCGGCAGGTCGGCATCGACTATGCACCGATGGGAATCAACGTCAACGGCGTTGCGCCCGGCTTCGTCGAGACCGACATGACCGCGATCTACGACGCGTCCATCCGCGGTGCTCTGGAGGCGCAGACCCCCAAAGGCAAGTGGGCAGATCCGCAGCACATCGCCGATACCGTGTTGTTCCTGGCCTCGTCGCTCTCGGACCACATCTGCGGAGAGATCGTGGCCGTGGACGGTGGCTGGCTCGTCGGCACTCCCGTGGTTCCAGTGATACCGGTGGCAACCGCGGTATCGGCATGAAAGGCACGCGATGAATCCCCTGTTGACCAGAACCGTCGCCGAGATTCGCGAGGCATTCGGCACCGGCGAGCTCACTCCCGTGCAGTTGCTCGATGCCACGCTGGAGCACCTCGCAGCCACCGACCCCGTGATCAATGCGATTGCGTACCTGGACGAGTCCGGTGCCCGTGCGGCAGCTCAGGCCGCCACCGACCGCCTCGCTTCCGGCCGTGCGCGAGGCGACATGGACGGCATTCCGGTGACCATCAAGGACAGCGTCCATGCGATCGGGATGCCGTGGCGGCATGGCGTGGCCGCGAATGCAGACCTGCCGATGTCCACCGTCGACGCACCACCGGCTGCCCGGCTGAAGGAAGCCGGTGCAGTCATCGTCGGGAAGACGACCATGCCCGACATGGGGATGATGGCAGCGGGCGTCAGCTCGCTGTACGGAATCACCCGCAATCCCTGGGACCTGTCCCGTAACACCGGCGGGTCCAGTGCCGGCGCGGGTGCGTCGTTGGCGTCGGGCATCGGTTTCGGCTCTGTCGGTTCCGATATCGCCGGGTCGGTGCGGTTGCCCGCCGGACACTGCGGGCTCGTCGCATTGAAGCCGACGCAGGGCCGCATACCGCATACCGCTCCGTCGACCATGCGATCGGCCGGTCCGATGGCACGCACCGTCGACGATCTCATCGATCTCTACCGCGTCATCTCCGGGCCGGACCCTCGCGATACCTGGAGCCTGCCCTACGAGGACACAACCGACATACGCGAGGGACTGGCACCTGCCGGACTTCGCATCGGCGTCATGCTCGACATGGGCTACGGTCCCACCGTTTCCGACGACGTACAGGCCATGGTTCGTTCTGCAGCAACGCAACTCAGTGCAGCGGGTGCCGTGGTCACCGAGATGCCGCCGATCTTCGGCGCAGATCCGTACCCGGCGTTGGATCGCCTGTTCCAGGTTCGCGCGCGCACGGAGTGGGAGGCCATTCCCGAGGATCGTCGATCGCAGGTACTGCCCGCGGTCGCCGACTGGGCCTCGGCGGCGGAAGAGTATTCGGCGGCTCAGTTCTCGCGCGACACCGATGCGGTCATGCGATCGCAGGAGATGATTCGGGCGCAGACGGCCGAGTTCGACTTCGTCATCTCCCCGGTCATTCCCACAGTGGGCTTCGGAGCCGAAGAGGTCGGGCTCGACCCGGCACAACCATTGGGCCACTGCAGTTTCACCGCGTGGTTCAACCAGACCGCACAGCCTGCCTCCGCACTCTGCTTCGGCTTCAGCGCACACATGCCCGTCGGGATCCAGGTCGTCGGACCGCGGTTCGCAGATCAGGCGGTGCTACGGCTGACGAAGTGGCTCGAGGGTGCGCGTGAGATCGAGATGAACTGGCCGACGGCTGTGGCCGCTGACAAGATCGGAGCACTGGGATGACCGTGCGACAGACATTGAGCGAGTTGGGTATCTGGGCCTCGGGCGAATTGACGCTGGAACCCGGAACCACCATGGCGAGCCCCAGCTGGTGGGGCGCTGACTCCGAGCGTTATTCGGCGCGGGCCGAGATTGCGGACTCCGGTGCGGGCTCGGCCGCGTACGTGAAGGTGATGGAACCGCATGCCCGCGACTACATCGATATCGCAGCAACGTTCGCGGCTGCGACCGCGGCCGGTGACGCGGGCATCGGCCCCACTGTCTTCTTCTCCGACGCAGCGTCCGGCGTCTTGGTGATGGAGGACTTCACCGGACGGTGTTCGACTGCAACGCTCGATCTGTTCGACGAGGATGCGAACGTCGAGAAGCTCGTGGCGCTGCGGGCTTCCGTTCACCGGCTCAGCGGAATCACCAGACGTGCATCGGTGTTCGAGGATCTGGCGCGTGTGCGGGGCTTGGTCGAACGGGTCGGCGGCGCATTGCCGGCCGACTTCGACTGGATGCTGCGCACTCTCGGGCCCGCCGAAGCGCGGATCGACAGCGCCGGCGTCGACGCGGTGCCATGCCACGGAGACGGCAATGTCTCCAACGTCCTAGTGCTCGACGACGGCAGCATGCGGCTCGTCGACTGGGACGTTGCGGCACTGATGGATCCGTTGCAGGACATCGGTGCGTTGCTCGCGGAGATCCGCCCGTTCGACACCGACGCACGTGAGGTGTTCGAGATGATGTGGGGATCGTTCGACAGTGCGCTGTTCGATCGAGCCCGCATCTACGGCATCGCCGACTCCCTGCGGTGGGCCCTCATCGGCTCGTATGCGGACGCGATGAGGCCGGGTACCCACGAGTACTCGAAGTTCTCCGACTGGCAGTTCCTGAGGGCGCGCGCTGGGCTGCGCGACCCGCATTTCGACGACCGAGTACGGAATATCTGAGGTGGCCATGAACGAGATCGCACTGGGATCCGCCCACACCGAACCCGAACGGCAGGTGGAGAAAGCCCTCGCCGCCGTTGCGGAGTGGGAGGGACTGAACATCACCTATGCCCCGGTACCCGGAGGGTTGATGAACAGCAATTGGCGCATCACCGTCGAAGGGAAGCCCAAGCGCTACTTCATGAAACTCCCCGGTGCCGGAACGGATTCGTTCATCGACCGGTCGCTGGCCAACGAAGCGGCCCGTCGCGCAGGCGCTTTGGACATCGGACCCGAGGTAGTGCTGTTCGATCCGGTGACCGGCGTGGAGGTGATCGAGTTCCTCGAAGGCTATCGTGCGTGCACCAACGGTGACCTCAAGCGACCCGAGATTCCCCTCGGCATGATCGATCTGTATCGCGTGCTGCACTCGGGAAGCAAGCTCAGCATCACGAAGACTATTTTCGACATGATCGACGAACACCTCGATCAGGTTGCCGAACTCGGCGTGCGGTTGCCGCGCGACGCCGAGGTGATCCTCGCGGAATACGGCCAGGCGAAGAACGCGATGCTGGCGTCCGGTCTGGATCTGGTTGCGTGTCACAACGACCCGATGCCGGGCAACATCCTGATCGGCGACGGCCTGCCGATGAAGTTGGTGGACTACGAGTTCGCGTCGAACAACGACCGCGCCTACGAGCTGGCCGTGATGATCACCGAGATGTTCTACGGCGAGCAGCAGACGATGGAATTGATCGAGGAGTTCTACGGCAAAGCCGAATGGTCGATGATCTCCCGCGTGCAAGTGTGTAGCGCACTCGCCGACGTCAAATGGGGACTGTGGGGTTGCATGAACCACAAGCTCAGCACCGCATGGGATTTCGACTACCACAAGTACGGAACCTGGAAGCTTGCCCGCGCGAGGATGAAGATGGCGGATCCGCGTTGGGCGTTCTGGCTGCAGGGGTTGTGAGGTGACCACACTCGATCGCGTCGGAGCCCTGAGCGTCAACGGTTTCGATGCGTCCTCGGCCGTGGGTCTCAGCACTCGCACGCTCGATCTGGTCGAGCGCCGAAGGCGCGTACTCGGGCCCGCCTATCACCTGATGTACGAGACCCCGCTCGAGTTGGTACGAGGCGAGAGTGTGTACGTCTACGACGCCGATGGCACGCGATACCTCGACATGTACAACAACGTTGCCAGCGTGGGGCATTGCCATCCCAGGGTGGTCGAAGCCGTCACTCGGCAGATGTCGTTGATCAACACGCACACGCGGTACCTGCACGATGCGGTGATCGGCTACGCCGAGGACCTGGTCGGCACCTTCCCCGACCGGTTGGACACCGCGATGTTCACGTGCACCGGGTCCGAGGCCAACGACCTCGCTCTCCGGATCGCACGGCACGCGACCGGCTGCCAGGGCATCATCGTCACCGACAGTGCCTATCACGGTGGGACTGTGGATGTGGCGGCATGTTCGCCGTCGATGGGTCCGACGTCCGTTCGAGACGCTCCGTGGTTGCGGACGGTTCCGGCACCGGATGCGTACCGGGTCGAGGGCGATCTGGGAACGTGGTTCGCCGAACAGGTGCAGACGCAGATCGACGACCTGGCCGCGGCCGGTATCGGTATCGCGGCTCTGCTGATCGACTCGATTTTCGCATCCGACGGGATCTTGCCGGAGCCGACACCGTTCCTGAAGCCTGCGGCCGATGTCGTTCACGCCGCGGGTGGGATGTTGATCGCCGACGAGGTGCAGCCAGGTTTCGGCCGGCTGGGCGCATCGATGTGGGGCTTCGAGCGGCACGGGTTGCTGCCCGACATCGTGACGATGGGCAAACCGATGGGCAACGGCATGCCCATTGCCGGACTGGTGATGCAGAGTTCACTGGCCGAGCAGTTCGGACGAGACCTGCGCTATTTCAACACCTTCGGTGGTAATCCGGTGACCATCGCTGCGGCGCAAGCGGTGCTGGACGTGATCCGAGACGAGGACTTGGTCGCCAATTCGGCCGCGATGGGTGCGCGAATGCTGGCAGGCCTGCGCACGGTAGCTGATTGCGTCGCTTCCATCGGGGACGTCCGGGGTGCGGGGTTGTTCGTCGGAGTCGAATTCATCGGCCCTGCAGGTCAACCGGATCCGGCCGAGGCACTGCGTGTGGTCAACGCGATGAAGAAACGCGGGGTGCTGATCTCGGCCACCGGTCTGTACGGAAGCACCCTGAAAATCAGACCGCCCTTGACCATCGAGGCGGCGGACGTCGACCTGTTCCTCGAGCAGCTCGCAACAGTCGTAGCCTGACGGTTCCGCTATCCGCTCCAGCCCCAGTTGTAGGGGTTCACCACAATTCGATACCAGACATCGGTGTCCGCAACGTTGGTGCAGGGCACCAGGATGTAGGACTGCGACGCCTGCTCGAGCGACAACGCCTTGTTGCAGAAGTACTGTGCGCCTTCGCCGGATTGCTCCGCGCGATAGACGGGGCCGTAGTGCCATTCGTCGGCACTGGCTGTCCCGACTCCTATCGTGGCTCCGGCTGCGAGCGGTAGCGCCAGGAGTCCGGTCAGAACAGCAATGCGTCGGGTGGAGTGGGTCATCGGAGACCTTTCGTCGGTGGCACAGTCGTCGCCGGCCGTCGTCAGGCCACCGACTCGATCCCTTCACCTGTGAAGTCGCACGAGAACCGAGTTGCGTTACCCGCCGTCATCGCGCTGTTGAATTGGGAACCGGCCCCAACGAAGCAAGCGTCATCTCTGCCACCTGTTCGAGTTGACGCCGCGTTGCGCCGTCCCGGGCGCGCTGGGACATGCCCTGAATGATCACGCCGATGAATTCCGCGACGTCGACGGGCTCCCATGACGGAGGCAGGATGCCGTCGGCGATGTTCTCGGAAATGCGTTCCGCAAGCAGGGACACGTTGGCATTGCGCATGTCCCGCAACCGACCTGCGATGCTTCGATTGGCGTCGGTGACGCCGACGGCCGAGCTGATGATCAGACAGCCGCCCGGACAGGACTCGTCCGTGTAGTGCAAGGCCGCGTCGTACAGCAGTCTCGAGATCAGCTTGGCCGCGTCGGACTCCTCGGCGAACGCACGCTCCATGAAGTCGCCTCGAGTGGCGAGATATCGCTCGATCGTGGCGAAGAACAACCCTTCCTTGCCACCGAATGCGCTGTAGAGACTGGGCGGATTGATGCCCATCGCACTGGTGAGCATCGAGACCGAGGTGCCCTCGTATCCGTGTTCCCAGAAGGCGAACATCGCCTGATCCAGCGCTGAGTCGACGTCGAACTTGCGCCCTTGTCCTCGCACTCCGGCCATCGGCCCTCCACATCTCGATCCGTTCTCGCAACTGTGATTCATCGTACTCCTGTAGCGATCATTAAACGAATCGCTTAGCCTTCGACTGAAGGTTCAGTTCTCGATGGAACGAAGGGGTAGAGAATGGTCACCGAGACACGCAACACATCGCACGCGGTCAACGCGAACGCCGCCATTGTCTGGATGCTCCTCGCAGTGTTCGGGGTGGGAACCGTCGAATACCTCGTCGCCGGAGTCCTTCCGGACATTTCCTCCGAGGTCGGCGTCGGGAATTCGACTGCGGGCCTGCTGATCACGATCTATGCCGTCACGGTCGTCATCGGCGGTCCGCTGCTCACCATCGCCACCACCCGGGTTCCCCGAACACCGCTCATCTCCGCAATGATGGCCTTGTTCCTCGTCGGCAACATCGGAACCGCATTGGCCCCGAATTTTGCGACCCTGGTGATATTCCGCGTCATCACTGCGCTCCCCCACGCCACGTTCTTCGCGCTGTGCCTGGTGTTGGCAACGTCGTTGGTGGAGCCGGAGTTTCAGGGCCGAGTGATCGCGCGCGTGACGCTCGGCCTCAACCTCGCGACCGTCCTCGGAGTTCCGCTGGGAACCCTGATCGGCTCGCAACTCGGCTGGCGCTGGTCGTTCGCCATCGTCGCGCTCTTCCAACTGTTCGTCACCGCCGCTCTGATCGCCTCGACCCGACGCGCATCACCGTCACATCAGATCGGCAGTGTCACTTCGGAACTGAGTGTGTTCACCCGAGGTCCGGTGTTGTGGGCCATCGGCCTCACCGCGCTGAGCCAGGCCGCCCTGTTCGTGGTGTTCACCTACATCTCGCCGTATCTCACCGATCACGCCGGAATCTCCGCGTCCACCGTCACCATCGTGCTGTTCGTCTTCGGCGTCGGCTCCGTCGTCGGCAACCAGCTCGGCGGCTACTTCGCGGACAAGGCCCTGGACACGACGCTCTACACAGCGTTGATGGCACTCGCGGGCGCGCTCGTCGTCCTGTTCCTCTTCGGTGGCACAGCGTGGTTCGCCTTCGTGTGGATGTTCGTCCTCGGTGCGGCGGGCTTTTCGATCATCCCGCCACTGGCCTCGAAATTGATCGGCGCGGCCAGTGAAGCACCCCACCTCGCGGCCACCGTCAACATCGCCGGGTTCCAACTCGCGAACGCGGCGGGTGCTTGGATCGGATCGATAGCGTTGTCCGGTGGCAGCAGCGTCTCGGTCCTGCCTGCCATCGGAGCGATGCTCGCCGCCGGTGCGGTGGTGTTGCTCTTCGTCAGTCGCCACATGCCCCGAGTGGCTGATTGAGCTGGCCACATCGCGATGATGGCCGAGTCGCCGGTCTGCGAGATCGCATTCACGACCCATTCCCTGTTGCCGCGAACCATGCCTTCACTACCGCCGTTACCGTCGGCTCGGGAAACCACTCGTTCGATTCACCCAGACCACCCATTCGAACGGTCCACACACGCCGAGAAGTGTCGACAACCGGCACATCTTGCTCGGAGAGAACGAAATTCGTGCCATCGCAACTATAGGCACCGTTGAGGCCGTCGTCTCGACCTGGCCACGCTCCCCCGTTTCGCACTCGACACATGGTCCCGTCCGCCAACTCCAGCCCCCAGGGCGATCCATCGAGCGGAGGAGAGACTGTGGCCAGGGGTTCCACCGAGCGGGCACGCCGAAGCTCTCGGTCCCATGGAGATCCGGCGCACAGAAGATTCGGTCCGCCGACCTCGTAGCAGATATCGGCCCCGGAAGCCGTCGGTGAGCAACGGTGAATTCCATCATCGATTGCCGCGATAGATGCGGCGTAACAGTCGACTTCAGCGGAATCACCGACAATGCGGTAGCCCTCTGCGGGATTGCCGTCCGTGTTCACCGCGACCTCTTCGACGATCTGGGTCGGTGCAAGATCTTGAATTCGCCCAACGATGTCGTCATTGACAACTGCGGTCGTCACCACCGACAGCTCCAACGTTCGCATCAAGTTCGAGTGATAACACGCGCCCCCGAACGACGCGAAGGGTTGGTCCGGCACCTCATCGAGTGGAATCACCTCGGCAAGGAGTCCCACAGTGTCTCTGGTTCCTTGCTTCACATTCAGTTGATAGTTGCATTTCACGCGGTCCGATCCGGTCGAACCCTCCACAGCAGACCCAGTGGTGACGATGAGGTCACCTGGCTCACCCTGCACTGTCTTGACTGGAACGCCGAACCAGGACCGCTCCGTTATATCGAACCGAGCATCCCCCGCCAGGGCATGAACGTCTACACCGGCCGGCCACGATGCGAGCCTGTCCAATTCGCGTGAACCCACGCGGAGTGCCTTGCCTGCTTCACCGTCGAAGGCTCCGTACGGCGTTGCGCAGATGCCCGCGTCGTTCATGGAGATCGTGCTGGATTCTGCGCACGAGGCAAGAAGGACCCGAAGCACCGTGGCAGTTGCGACACCAGTGGTGCCACCCAGCGAGAGAGCCTTGGTTCCAGCATCGACACCGACTGCGGCGACCAACGCCGCAAGGGACCCGGCATTCGGTGTCCCATAGGTCACAACGGAACTGACTTTCGATGCTCGAGCCTTGTCCGATCCCAGCGCAAATCTCGTCGCGAGCCCGCCCATGGAATGCGCGATCACGATGACCTTCTCGCCGCCGGAAGACTCGTAAAGGCAGTCGATAGCGTGCCCAAGAGCTGGGCCGATACCCTCATCGTCGACCCACCGCCCAGACCGATCGTGATAGTCGAACGTGAACGACGCGACACCTGGAATTGTCTGCAGCTGTCCGATCAGAGATCGTCGTGCTTCCGCAGAACCCACGCGGCTCCTGGTCAAGTCGATGGGCTTCGAAAACGCACCTTCACGGCTGCTGTCGTGCGTCGCCTTACCGACCCACCCGTGTACGAAGAGAACCGGCACCCATTTCCCGCGTCCGTCTCGCGTCGGCTCTATCGCTGCACCGTTGCGGTGCGTATCCGTCGGCAGTACCTCTGCGAATTCAGCTCCGGCGCAACCCCATTCCACCGGTGTTGCAGGCTGCTGCGCTTCCGACGCAGGTGCCAGGAATACCGAGACCAGCACCACACAGGCGAGAACGGCCGTTGCCCGAAGCAGCACCGTCAACGAATTCCTATGGTCGACAGCACTTTCCATTCGTCACCCTCCTTCACCATCACTGCGAGGTAGTCTGTGGCTGTCCCGTCCCCTTGGGTCACGGTCACCTGGATCACTCCGCCCCCGATTCCGTCGGGCACCCAGGTCTCTCGCACAGCGTCGAACGCAGTCGCCGGGTCGATCACCGACGCCGGATCCGCCTCGAGATCGGCCTGCGCTTGTTCGGCGACGATTGCGGCTGGATCATCGGAGATCGACTCGACAGCAGCCACCACGTCGTCTGCCTGCGTAGCCCAATCCTCGACCGGTTCGGGTGCATCGCCTTGGCGGGCGTGCAGGATCACCGTGATCACCGCTACGAACAGAGCGATCTGCACCAGTGCCGCGACGCCGACAGCAACGATGAGCTTCCCTCGCCGACGTCGACGCGGCTGTGGTAGTTCCGTCATGCGCACGCTCCATAGGGCAGAGAATTGGTGTTGCTGCCCAACATCTCTGCGACTGCATCGAGCATGACAGTTCCGTCGTCGAACGATCCCGAATCAGGTTCGGCAGCGATTGCCACAGCCGTAAATCCGTCGGCGACGCCGAAGATGCCCAACTGACGGACCAAATAGCTTCCGTCTTCTCCGGGTCCCCATCCACCTTTGAAAGCCGCGCCGGGGATACGTCCGAGTCCCCACGACTGGTCCGAGGAAATCTGTTGCATCAAATCCACGATCGAAGCTCCGAAGTCCAGACATTGCAGCTTCGAGGTGAACTGCGCCTGGTGGGCCAACGACCAGTCTGTCTGCCCGAATGATGTGTAACCAGAACGAATTCGTTCCTCCTGCACGCCGGTGGAAGGGTCACCACCATCGAGCAGTACTTGTTCGACGGCGTCCGCCGCGGCCGGCGCGTCACCCAGGCTCGTCCAGAGATCCTCCGCTGCGGCATTGTCCGAATAGACAATCGCCGATGTCGCAGAGGGCAACTCGGCCGATCCACTCGAACGCATTGCGGCCAAAGCGAGCGGGACCTTGATTGTCGACCAGGCAACCCCTGACGACCAATCGCCGAGAACCTGAACCTGGCCACCGCCGACCGGCATGTATGCCAGTCCGAGTCGACCGGGATGAGCCGTTGCGACAGTGGCGAACTCATCACGTATTACTTGCGCTCCGCTGGCAGGTAGCGGTAGGTCGATACGCGGTTCCGCGGGAACCAAGGGTGGAGTCGAATCGACAACGGCGTCGGGTGCACGTTCCGCGACCGCATTTCCCTCCACCGTGCTCGTTGGAATCGTGCACCCGGTGAGCGACAGTACGACCACCGCGGCCATGATGCCGACCATCCTCGTCGACGACGATCGATGTCTAGTAGACATACACGACCGCGTTGTCACCGCCGGTGCACGTGATCAGACCTCCCACCGGCGAACAGTTCATCGCATATGACCTACCGGTAACGGGACTGGTCGCGTTGACCGTTCGAGCGGCCCCGGCCTGTCCACCGCCCGCGTAGGCCACTCGTACTGCTTCCGCGAACGGGCATGACGTGATCGTCGTCCCCGCTGCTGACGACATGTATTCGCCTACCGGCCCGAACGCCGCTGGGCATATTTGCGCATTCGACGGCGGCGCAACAGAAGCAGATGCCGTGGACCGGGAGGGTGTCGTCGCTCTGGGTGTCACCTCTACCGAGGCCGAAGGTATCGGATTTGCCGTAGTCGTCGGTCGAGCAGACTCATCGGCGGAGTTGCCTTGGAGTAAGAACCAGCCGCCGACGCCGAGAGCAGCCAGAAGGAGTGCCACCACGGCGACAATTGCCGCGATCAAGCCACCGTTTCGACCACCACCTGGAGCAGGTGGACGAGGGGCTTTCGGGGGCGGACCATACGGCGCGCGAATCGAATTCGGCGAATAGCCGCTATTCGACGGGTATGGCGGAGGCTGCGGAATGGGGCGTCCAGGCGGAGGCGGAACGTTGGGTGCCGAGGATGGACGGTAGGGATATTGCCCTGGACCCTGGCCGTAAGGCCCGGTTGCGTTCATGAAGCCTCCACACTCTCACGAGATGCGCTTTTCGACGAGAGCACCGGCCGACTATGCCACCGTCAAGGGCGGCCGCGCTATCGATCGAACAACCGACAGTTGCGTCCCTCGAAGAGAAATTCGTGCGTGGCTGTCGTTCACCAGGAGATCAGCAGGAAATGATCGCAGTCGGGTCCGTGGTCAGGTCCAGCCACTTTCCGTAGGAACCGACCGGAGCTGCGTCGACAGCCGCACAGATGGATTGCGTCGTCGATCCCGCCGGTCGATAGACCGCATAGATTGCGTTGCCCGCGTCGGACCGTTGGCGTAACGATGGACACGAACTATCGGTGCGTAGATAGGAGGCTCCCGGGTTCGCGGACAAAGCGGCCGAGATCTCCTGGGTGTACGACGCCGGATCAACGGCCGACTGAATCACCACGATCCCGGTTCCGTCGCACGAGGGCACCGTGATGGGAACGCCGAGTCCGAGGTCACCGCGGCCCGGTTGCGCCGAAACACTCGGGACGGACGCGGATGGGGCAGTCGGCATCTGCTCCACGCTCGGTGCCACCCTCGGGGTTTTTGGCGAAGGTGCCGAATTGACTCGCACCGTCGGTGTCGCTGTTTCATCGGCGGCCGACGCCAGCCCATTTGTTTCGTCGCCGAGAAAGCGGAAGACCGCGAATACGAAGCCACCGACCAGGATAATTGCGGCCAGGGCCGCGACGAGAACGAGGACAATAGTGCGTTTTCGGCTACCTTGCTGATTCACGAGACCAAGAATGCCATCGAGCCGCCCGAAAAGCGGGTGAACGCCCATGCGTCCACCCGCAGTGGCGAGTGCGTGGTGTCTATCCCGCCGAACCGGTGGTCGATGACCCGGTAGGGCCTCCGATCGCCGCGGAGCCGGTATCGACCGCTGCTGGAATGAACGAAGCAGGTCCGATCAGGACGTCCTTGGTCGCGGTGAATGAGGTTCCAGCAGTGCGGCTCACGGTCGCCGTGATCTGGTACTTGCCGTCGAAAGGCACCTCTATGGTCGTTCCCGGGTTCGACGTGTTGCATCGCCCGCTGGACTCGTTGACACCGATGATGCCGAAATACCCACGAACAGTGATCGTCGTCTTGCAGCCGATTCCTATCAGCTCCTTACCCTGTGACCACGGTTCGATGTACAGCGCGAACTGGGTTGGCTTGAAGAGATTTCCTTCGTACACGTCGGGGGCGATCTCGTCGTAGCTCCACGTGCTCAGTTCGATGTAGTCGATTGGCGTGTATTCCGCTGATGCGGGCGGCGCTGACACGATCAGCACTGCTGCACTGGCCAGTCCAGCAAACAAGGACCTACGGAAACAAGTCGGTGTCTTCACGCATTCTCCAAAGTAAAGGCCTCATGTAAGGCGCTCGCCAATTCTCGAACCAGATACTTCACTGCAGCTATGGAATCCGCAGTACCTCAATCGGATGAACCTCGGCCCGATTTGTACTGTCGTTCGTTCGAGCGACTGTGAAAGTGCCGAAAGCTTCGTACGATACGGATTTCATGGCAGTCCGCCGTGTCTGTTCGTTCGAGAGGCCTCGTGGTGACTAGCTCCGAAGTCTGCGTGCGGTGCGGTTCTGGGCTATCCCCCGGCGCACCGTTCTGTGCGGTGTGCGGCGGGGCGGTATCCAACCGAGCGGTTGCCCCGTCCACCCTCGCCAAGGCCGCAACGTCGCCGTTGCAGGTCGATCCGGTCAGTCCTGGGGCCCGGGTACTTCCCGCATCCAGGGGCCTGCGGGTCGTCTCCACGGTGATCGATTGCGGCGCTGTCGCGCTCGGCCCCTTCGCGTTCACCATGCTCGGTCTCGCACTCGCCAACGGTGCCGTTGCATTGGTGGTCGGATCGATATCCGCTGTGTGCACATGGATTTGGCTCGTCGTATGGAACGGAGTTCGCGGTGTCTCTTTCGGCAAGGCCGCCCTCGGTCTGCGTCTCGCCGATTCTGCCACCACCCGACCTGCAGGTATCGCTGCCGCTGCGGCTCGAAGCCTGGTGTTCCTGGCCATTCCCTGGCTGTGCGCGCTGAGCACAGCCTTCGACTCCTCGGGGCTGCGAAGAGGTTGGCACGACCGTGTCGCACGGACGGCCGTCATCGACGTCGTCAAGGGCCTGAATCCGATGGGACCTCAGGTCGTGACGACCGCCTTCCGCAAACCCGACCGCGGAACGCTCGCCGTGGCTTCTCCGGTACCCGTCGGGCCCATGTCGACGGCTCCTGTCGCACCTCCTCCTCCTCCTCCTCCGCCGCCACCGTTCGACACCGTTGCGATGAGTTCATGACATGCACCTGAGACTGATTCTGCGACGGCCGTCAGGACATACCGTCGACCTGTCGATGGTCGCCGACGCCACCGCGACCGTTGGGGACATGGCGCGAGCACTGGCCGACGGCGACCCGAAAAGTTCGATCCCCTCGACGCCCGACCTCACATTGACTGTCGAGCAGTCGGCGTTCGAGTCCGCAGTGGACGGTCGCCAGTTGGACCCTGGGGTCAATCTCGTCGAATCCGGGGTGCGATCCGGCTCGACGGTGACGGTGGGGACCTACAACGGCCGCGATGCGGTAAGCCGTCGCGGACGAGCCATAGCGATGCTTCGAGTGTTGTCCGGCCCGGATGCCGGACGCGAGTTCCTTCTACCCGAGGGTGCCAGCACCATCGGCTCGTCTTCGAAAGCCGACATCTCCCTCACCGACAGCACAGTGCTGGGTTCACATGCCCTCATCCTCGTCGGAGAGAGTATCGAGATCGTCGATCGTACCGAGACCGGTGCTGGTGTTCACATGGGCGGCAACTGGATCGAGCGCACCTACATCGGCGGGTCCGATGTCGTCGGCCTCGGTGACACGACCATCGCGGTCTTTCACACGGTACGTGCACGGACCGACTCCGCAGACAGCCCAGCGATGGAGTTCAATCGATCACCGAGGGTGATAAGGCGTTTCGACGGCCGGTCATTCGAGGCGCCGCAGCCACCGAAACGGCTCGATCCCAATCGTTTTCCGATCATTTCCATGTTGGCACCGCTGATCCTCGGTATCGCACTGTTCGCCTTCACACGCAATGCCCTCACCGTCGTCTTCGTTGCTCTGAGCCCCTTGCTCATGATCGGCATGTACATCGACACCGCGCTGCAGAACAAACGCAAGCAGCGCGAGGCCATCGCACAATTCGCATCGGGACTGCGAAATACCGCGGCCGATATGCATTCTGCCCAGGCCGTGGAACGCGCAGTGCGCCTCGGGGAGACCCCATCGGTATCCGACTCCGTCGAAGCCGTGCACCTACTGGGCACTCTGCTCTGGACCCACCGACCAGAGCACTCCGGGTTTCTTACTGTCCGAATGGGATTGGGAGATGCGCCGTCTCGGAGCGCGCTCGAACTGCCCAGCCGAGGCGAATCGCTGCCGGAGTACTGGCGGCAGCTCGAAGAGATGCGTGACGAGTTCTCCACGATCACCGATGTACCGATCGTCGCCGACCTCCGTTCCAGCGGATCGTTGGGAGTGTGCGGACCGAGAGGAGTCGTGGACGGGGTTGCACGTGGACTTGTCATTCAGCTGGTGGGATTGCACTCGCCGGCCGAACTCACGATCGCCGCCGTTGCGTCGTCCGCGACGCGCGCGTCATGGAGCTGGCTCGAATGGCTCCCGCACAGCGGCCCGACCTACAGCCCCCTGGCCGGCGACCTGTTCGCCGATTCCACCGAAGGTGGTACTTCCTTGGTGGCTCGTCTGGAGGACCTCGTTCGCGAGCGACTGGACGCGTCGGAGGTTCGTACCGGCCCCAGAAAGTCATTGGACACCGAGCAAGACGGAAGACCGACCCTCGGCAAGGCCGATCCGATCCTTCCCGTCGTCGTGGTGGTGGTCGAGGACGACGCTCCCGTCGATCGATCACGGCTGACCAGACTCGCCGAGCGTGGGCCCGACGTCAACGTCCACCTCATTTGGGTAGCAACACAATTGACGAGCGTACCCGCGGCGTGCAGGTCCTTCCTGCTCGTCGAGACGAACACATCCGGTTCGACGGCGGGTGAAGTACGCGTCGGAAAGCACACCTTCCCCGTGGCAAGTGAAACCGTCGACCTGCCGGACGCCCGCCAGATCGCGCTGTTGCTCGCGCCTGTCGTCGATGTCGGAGTGTCCGTCGAAGACGAGACCGACCTGCCACGCTCGGTCTCCTTCCTCGATCTGGACGATTTCTCGATCACCTCGGATCCAACGAAGCTCGTTCGACGTTGGGAACGGAACAACTCCATCCTGAAGCGTTCCGGGCCGCCCCCTCCTCGACGGACGTCGGATAATTCGTTACGGGCTCTCGTCGGATCGCGCGGTGTCGACACATTCCATCTGGACCTGCGCGAGCACGGGCCGCATGCTCTGGTCGGTGGTACGACGGGTTCTGGCAAGAGCGAGTTCCTCCAGGCCTGGATTCTCGGCATGGCCGCAGAGCACAGTCCGGACCGCGTCTCGTTTCTGTTCGTCGATTACAAGGGTGGAACGGCGTTCGCCGACTGCGTCGACCTACCCCACTCGGTCGGACTCGTCACCGACCTTTCCCCTCACCTCGTCAGGCGAGCGCTGATCTCGCTTCGAGCCGAGATCGGTTATCGCGAAAGGCTACTCAATCGCAAACGTGAGAAGGATCTTCTTTCGCTCGAGCGTTCGCAGGACCCGGAGACTCCGCCTTCGCTGGTGATCATCGTCGACGAGTTCGCAGCGTTGGCCAAGGAGATACCCGAGTTCGTCGACGGTGTCGTCGACATCGCTCAACGAGGACGTTCGCTAGGACTGCACCTGATTCTCGCGACTCAACGCCCAGCCGGTGTCATCAAGGACAACCTTCGGGCGAACACCAATCTTCGCGTGGCACTGCGGATGGCGGACGAGGACGATTCGGTCGATGTGCTCGGGTCCAAGGATGCCGCCTACTTCTCACCCAGCTTGCCCGGCCGCGCAACAGCCAAGGTCGGGCCGGGTCGGTTGACGACTTTCCAAACCGCATACACCGGTGGTTGGACGGTCGGTTCGGATACGCAAACGCCTATCGACATCACCGAGATGAACTTCGGCGACGGGAAGCCCTGGGAAACACCCATTCCGATAGTTGCTGCGCGATCGCAGGACACCGACATGATGCGGGTTGTTCGCTCGATCGCTCGTGCCGCCGAGCTGGCGGAGGTACCGAATCCACGAGTGCCGTGGCTCCCCGAGCTCAAACGGGCATACGACATGGTGACTCGGCCGAGCGCTTCACTGGGTGGGTACCCACTGGGCGTCGCCGACGACCCCGCCACCCAAAGCCAGCCACCAGTCTGCTTCGATCCGGACAGAGACGGAAACTTCGCTGTGTTCGGCACTGGCGGATCGGGCAAGTCGACGGTCCTGCGTACCGTCGCCACCGCTGCCGTCCTGGCTGCGAGCGAGCAGGGGCCGGTCGAGGTATACGGGATCGACTTCGGCTCGGGCGGACTGCGGATGCTCGACACTCTCCCCGAGGTCGGGGCGATAGTCGGCGATGACGACGAACTCCTGGGACGTCTGATGCGGCGGCTCACCGGTCTCGTCGACAGTCGCTCCGAGGACTACTCGCGAGTGAACGCCTCCAGCATCGTCGACTATCGCAGCATCGCGCGGCGGCCGGACGAGCCGCGCATCCTGTTGTTGGTGGACGGTATCGGCGCGTTTCGAGATGCGTACGAATCGTCGCCGTTGTCCCCGTGGTTCGCGATGCTCAACCAGATCGCCACTGACGGCCGAGCCGTCGGGGTACATCTGATCGTGTCGGCCGACCGTCCCAATGCTGTTCCCACATCGCTCGGTTCGACCATTCAACGTCGTCTCGTTCTACGCATGGCCTCCGAGGACGATTATCTCCTACTAGGTGCGCCGAAGGACGTCCTCGACCGCGTATCGCCGCCCGGACGAGGGATTGTGGACGATCGGGAAGTGCAGATCTCGGTGCTCGGCGGTGACCCCAATGTCGAGACCCAGTTCCGCGTACTGACCGAGCTCGCAGATGCGTCGCGGGCAGCAGGTGTCCACCGTACTGCCGCTGTGGAACGCCTCTCCGATGACGTTGCCTCGCGCTCCCTGCCCAACGAGGTCGGAGGCAAGCCATCGATCGGCATCGGCTACGCAGATCTCGCGCCGGTGGGATTCGACCCGCGCGGCTTGCTCATGGTCGCGGGCCCACCGTTCAGCGGGCGCTCGACGGCGCTCGTGACCTTGGCGCAGTCCGTTGTGCGTGCAGAATCCGAGGTCCGGACGTTCTATCTCTCACCACGTGCCAGTGGCACCGAATCCGAGGACGTGTGGGATTCCGCGGCAGTCGGGCTGGAGGCGGTGTCGACGTTGCTGCTCGAGATCATCGAGCGATGCGAATCCCACGACGCGCCACGCATGCTGGTTGTCGTCGAGTCGTTGAGCGAGTTCACCGACTCGGTGGTTCAACCGGACCTCGAACGGATGATCAAGTGTGTCGACGCTGCGGATGGCCTCATCGTCGGCGAGTCGGAGATCTCCACCTGGCAGAGTGCCTACGCGCTCGGCGGCCCCTTCCGGTCCGGTCGTCGAGGACTCCTGTTGTGTCCCAGTGACATCGACGGCGAGAGCCTTCTCAGCACGCCGCTGGGCTCAAGGCAACGTGGCGCACAACCACCTGGCCGAGGATTCCTGATTGCGCAAGGTAAGGCGGTGAAGCTACAGCTTGCGCGTCCGAACTGACTATCACGAAAAACAACGAACGAATGGAGAAGCCGATGGCATTCTGGGGACAAGACGTCGAGCAGGTTCAGCAGCTTTCGCGTGAACTGAACAACAAGGCGAACGAAATTCAGGGCGTGCTGACGCGACTGACAAGTCAGCTCAACGGCGTTCAGTGGAAGGGTCCGGACGCCGATCGATTCCGCTCCGAATGGCAGGGCACGCACACCGCGCAGCTCAAGGCTGTCGTCAATGCACTGCAGCAGGCATCGCAGACAGCAAGTCGCAATGCGCAGCAGCAACAGCAGACCAGCAGCAGCTCGTAGAACCTCGATACCGACAAGGAGCAGATTGTGGCCGAATACGGGGCAGACGTCCACGAGCTTCGCACACTGGCGAAGCAGTTCACCGACATCGCCAGCACCCTGGAGGAGACCATCCGCTCCTTGTCGGTCCGAATCTCCAATTCCAATGCATGGCGCGGTCCCGACGCGGACCGCTTCAGATCGCAGTGGAACACGACGGACACCGCACGATTGAGGTCGACGAGCCAAGCCATCACTGTGGCAGCCGATACGTTGCGACGCAACGCATCCGAACAGGAGTCGACGAGTGCAGCGGCAACGGGCACCACAGTCGCGACGGGTTTGACGGTCTGCTCCGAACCGCGTGTCAGCACCAGCAGTTTGTACACGCGGATCCGATCCGACGAAGACAAGAACAACGATGGAATGACAATCGACAAAGTCGTCGGTTCCGATGGGATCGAGCGATATGTCGTGTACCTCGACGGAACGGGGGGTGCAGGCGACGTGTGGAACGCGGGCAATCGCCTGAGCGCATACGCAAACGGCTACAAGATTTTGGGTATCAACGATCCATACATCACGGAACGGATGTCGAAGATCCCATCAGGTGCCGAAGTGATGCTGGTCGGATACAGCCAGGGTGGAATCGACGCTCAAAACATCGCCGCGTCTGGCAAATTCAACGTCACTGACGTCGTGACCTTCGGATCACCAAAGGTCCCCAATTCAGATCCTGCTTCGCGCGGGGTGAACGTACTTCAACTCGAGGCCTACTTCGACCTGGTCCCCCGAAGCGATGCCGTCGCGGCCCATCCTGCTCGGATCGTTCGCAGCGCGCTGTTCGACGCAGCCGCCGGAGCTCTCGACCCCAATCGTGGCACCACGGAACACTTTTTCGGCGTGGGCGAGGGTAGGAATCCAGGAGAAATTCACGAAGATCAAGCCAGTTACGAGTCTGTGGGCCGACAGTTCGACAACTCGACCGACCCGCGATTCGACACGATCAGGCAAAGCATGGCGCGGTATCACGGCACCGTGACGAGACAAGATTGACGACCGGCCTCCCGACCGACACCTCGAGACTGAACTACTTGCAATGACATGGAGCACAACGTGACCACCGGACCCGACTCTTCGACCTGGCAGGATCCCAATCCTGATGCCGGAAAGCGTGACACCTCACGCACCATTCTGGGCGCTACCGCTGCGGCGTTGTCGATGGTGGTGGTGAGCGCCCTTGCCGTGACCGTTCTGGTCACTGGAGGGTCGTCGGCATCGACCAATGACATTGCACTTCAGTCGGCCGAGTCGATCGGTCCTGGACCGTTCACTCCATCGGTCGCTCTGGCCAGCCGTCCGTTGTCCGACCTGTCGAGCGATGAGATGCTCGCGCAGCTCGCCGGATCGTTGACCACCAATTCCAACGGCGGGTCGACCGTAGTGGGAACCACGCCGGGCCTCTACGGCGGAACCAACGACGACGCTTCCTGCGACGCTGCTGCGTTGGCCAACTACCTGTCCGAAGACCGTGCAAAGTCCGAGGCGTGGGCGTCCGCGTTCGGGATCCCGACCGAGGCCATTCCGTTCTACCTCGACACTTTGACGCCGGTTTCTCTGACGACCGATCTGAGAGTCACCAACTACAGCTTCTCCGACGGTCGAGCAACCCCGTTCCAGTCGGTTCTTCAGGCGGGTACCGCCGTCATGGTCGACGCCGCTGGTGTTCCTCGTATCCGTTGCAATTGCGGAAATCCACTCGGCCCCCCGGCAAGTGAACCGTTGTCCGGCTATCAGCCGACCGGGGACAGGTGGCCGTCCTACCGCGAACAGAACGTCGTTTCCGTCGACTACGCCACGCAACCCGCCGCAGGTGAACCAATCCCTGTGACACCGAACAACTCAACGGTCGATCAATTCACTTTGGTCGATCTGGACACGCTGAAGCCACTGCTGAGATCGGTCGGCAGAACGATCGATACCTCCACACTGCAACGTCCCGCTACTCCGCTTCCTGATCCGCGGAGTATGAATTTGCCACTCGTACCGGCTTCGAGCAGCACCAGCGACGGGCCCACGGAGTCGACCACAGTGAGTACGAGCCCGGCCCCTGGTTTCGAGAAGCCGACGCCATCAGCCACGATAACCAGTCGCCCTTCGGCTCCCCCTCGACCGGCGCCTAGCTTGCGCGAGCCGAGCGCCACCACTCCAGCTCCGCTCGAGAACGCAGCTGCAATAGAGCCTTCGCAAGTTCCTGCAGTCGTCTCGGCACCGCCGTCCCCTTCCTCGCCCGCTGTCCCGAGCTCGACCGCTGCACCGACAACACCACCGACAACCACTGCAGCAACGCCCGTGCCGAAGACCACCTTCACAGGCGAGGCGTCGACCACCATTTCGGAGTTCGTGCTGGCCGGCGCGGTTCGCTGCTCAGTCGTCGGTACCGAAGGTGAAGCAGCAGAGCAGAAGTCGATAGTCGAATGCTCGAACAAGACCAAGCACCTCATCACAACGTCGGATCTGACCGCGCAAAAAGTCCTCGAGGCCACGAAAGACGGGCTCTGGACCATCCGCCTCGACACCAATACCGAATCGATGCCCGTGGTAAGTGCCACCTACCGTGAAGAGGACCAGAATTAAATGCGCCGCAGTACTATTGCCTTGATAGTCGTCACTTCGAGTTTGTCGATGGCCTCCTGCTCCGCTGATACCCCACCAACCAATGTCAGTTCGCAGCTGGCACAGCAAACCTCTCAGGCCGTATCGACTCCCGCCGGCACATCCACGACAGCACGCACAACCGTGCCGACGACGGAGACAGCCGACGTACCCCAGACACTCGACTGGAACACCGGACAGGCCTTCGAGTCATCGGGCGCACTGCTTACCGGATTGAACGGCGGAGCTCCAGCCTATGCGCCTGTGGACACTTTGAAGCTCGCCGACGTTCCCTCCCCCGTAGTTCCCGGCGGAGATGAATTGCGTGACCACTGGACGACGACTGCTGGAACAGGAAGCAACGACCTCACGATCGTCCACCTGGTTCAGACTCGGACACCGTCATCCGGCCTGACTGCCGAGCAATTCCACACGTCGCTACAGGTATTCGACCCATCGTCCTCCGTCCCGTCCGTTCATCTAGCGCTCCCGCAGATCGACTTGGAAGCCCTGGTCGTGGAGACGTTCTTCGGTACCAACAGCGGAACGGTTGTTCTCGCGACGCGCGCGGACAGTTTCGGAAGGTGCGAAAACGACTGCACGGTCACCGTAATAGATCCCGGGGCGGAGGCAGTGCTGCCGTCCATCAAGGGCTCGGTAGTCAGCGCCCACGATGATCGCCTCGTGATCAACCAACAGTCACCCGCAGGCAAGGACTGCCCGCAACTTGCCGCATTCACAGCGTCGACGATGACACCGCTCTGGACGCTGGATCCAAGCGCACAAGAGGGCCGCACCAAATGTCGGGCGGCCTATCAGATCGGCAGCTCCGCAGAGTCCGCACAGGATGCGCCGCTATTGGCGGTCGAACTCAGAAGCTACAGTGAGCCCCTACAGACTGTGGTGATAGACAGCGCCTCCGGACAACTAGCGCGAGCACCGTTTCTTTTCGCCTCGAGTGTCGCCGTAGATCCGATTTCGGACTATCTTCTCGTCAACGTCAGTACAGAAGGCGGAACCAACACGATCGAGATATACGAGATAGGCAGCTGGAACCTGATCTACGAGGTCACGAAAGACCAGTTCTACGACCTCAATCTGGACCTGAACCAAACCAGCCTCATCGGCGGGCATCTATACGCTAAAACCAATGACGGAAACCCGGTGATCGACATCGTGAGTAAGAAAACGCTGTCGGAGAATTACACCACCCGGCCAGTTCGTGTTGTGGGACAGCGATGGGCCTTCACCAACGAGTACAGCAGCGCCGATGGAACCGACCTGGCGTATCCCCTGCCGAATGGTGTGTACTCAGGACCGTGGTTCTGAGCTTTGATCCACCGCTCGATCTGATGAGCTCTGGTCGATGGCCGATCGGTCACCTTCCTTCGACCCGATCATCTTTCGCCGCTGTGCAATCGTTGCAGGACACCCATCGCGATTTCGTTGGCCGGCCGACCGCCGGCGGGGCCGTCGCGCACATTGCACAGCACCACAATCGTGGTGTCGCTCACTGGATCGTGGCCCATGAAGGATTGGAAGCCGGGAATGGCACCGTCATGTCCGATCAACGGACCGTATGCCTGCCAGGCAAGCCCGTAGTCGCCGGGACTCGGATTGTCGGGCTTGAGCGTCACACTACCGATTCGTCGAGATTGAAGATCGTTGCCCAACAATCCTTCTCCACGGACAAGAGCCCGACCGTACGTCGCGATATCGGCGGCCGTCGAGATCGCCCCGCCAGCCGCCCAGATCCACGACGGATTGAGGTCGGTGACGTCGTTGGGGACCAACACTCCGTTTCGAGCATTGTCGACCTGGGCCGAGGACAGCTTCACCGAGATTCGGGCGGACTCGTTCGTGCCGAACAGGTACCCATGCGGGTGCGGGTCAGGCAACTCGGCGTCGTCCGATGCCGGGAAGCTCGTGTCGTCCAGTCCGAGAGGCTCGAATATCCGGTCGGCCAGAACATTGCGAAGATCGGCACCGAGGATCGACTCGACGATGGTGGCGAGCAGAACGGTATTGGTGTTCGTGTAGCGAAACTCCTGCCGAGGCTGTGAATACGGAGCTCCGGCAAACCCGATCGCCAGCAACTCTTCCGGGTCCCATACCCGACCGGGATTTTCATCGAGGACAGTGTTGAAATAGCTGTTCTCGGTATAACTGTAGAGGCCGCTTTGCATGTCGAGAAGGTCTTCGATGGTGATGGAGTCACCGTTGGGCACGTCGGAGCGAAAATTCGACACAGGGTCGGTGAGAGCGAGAGCACCCGATTCGACCAGTTGCAAGACCACCGTGCCAACCATTGTCTTCGTGACAGAACCGACCCGGAAATGATCACCGACAGTAACCGGGTCGTCTCGTCCTACCGTTCGCGTTCCGTATGCGTTCTGCCACAACATGTTCTTCTCTTGCACCAGGACGACCGCCCCCGGTACGGCAAGTTGATCCATGGTGGCATGCACGACGGGGTCGACCAACGCCGCCAAGTCCGTTTGCGGCACTTGCGGCGACACCGAGGCCGAGGTCGCCACATCGACTCCCCCGCCGACATCGGAAGTGGCCACATCGACCGAATGTGCGCAACTCGAAAGCAGCAGCGCTGCAACGCCGACGGCGACTGCTCGTCGCACGGCGCACGGCGCACACCATGATCACCTGTCAGAATCCGATGGCAGAGAGTGTCGCGTCCTTGAAGTTGGTCACAAACAGCATCTCGCCATCGGAATCTACAGCGATGCCGTGCGGATTGGTGCCGACCACGATGCCTGACTCGATGGAATTGGAACGCCCGTTAAGAACTGTGACGGTGTTTGAACCGTGATCGGCGACGAACACGGTGGAGCTGTTGGAGTCCACCGCCACCCCGACCGGCGACACACCTGCGAGAACTGTTGTCACCACCGATCTGGACACCGTATCGACCACCGAAAGGGTGTTGTCGGCATGGTTGGTGACGTATGCCCGTTCCATCGCCGGATCGATTGCCACGCCCCACGGTTCGGCACCGACCGGGATGGTGGCCACCACAGTGCGGCGTGCCGCGTCGATCACCGACACCGAACGATCCCCGGCATTGGTGACATAGATCGACCCCGAATTCGGCTCCGAAGCAATGCCATACGGTTTGGCACCCACTCTGACGGTCGCCGTCACCGCGTTGGTTCGACCGTCGATCACCGACACCGTGCCCTCGTCGAAGTTCGAGACGAACACGGCGTTGGTGGCATCGTCCGCGGCAATGGCGTATGGGCCGTTCCCCACGGCAACCACAGCCTCGATCGCGTTGGATTGCGCATCGATCACGGTCACCGACCGACCGTTGGCGTCACTCACGTAGACCGCATCGTTCTGCGTGCTGTATGCCACGCCTGCGGGCTTGCTACCGACAGGGACACTCGCCCGCGTCACTCCCGTTGTCGTATCGACCACCGATACGGTTCCGTTGTCCGAGTTGGTGACGTAGGCGGTAGCGGCGGAGGGGTCGAGGGCGACTGCCCATGGGCTCGCCCCGACGGGCGATGTCAATGTCCGGGAAACAGATTGCGCGGAGTCCGATGCACCGGTCGGGCTCGACGAATCCGACTCCTCTGTACTCTCGCTCGCGGTCGTGCCCTCACCGGACTCGCGTCCGAGCAGATACCACGCCCCCGTTCCTGTGGCCCCGAGCACGAGCAGAGCAGCAAAGACCACCAGCACGATCGCTACGGCTGATCGCCGCCGTGGTGGCTGATCGGTGGAACCGGACGATGGTGCTCCAGGCGGTCGACTCGGACCGGTGGGCGGCGGCATCGGGGACACGGCCGGCGGTGCGTTGCGTACGCGCCGGGAAGGCGGAGGCGGCGGTATCGGCGGCCGGTTGTCGGTCATCGACGAACTCCAGCCGGGCTTCCGGAGGCATCCTGGACGCTCGATTCGAGAGACTGCGATTCGGTTGTCGTCGACGCACGTCGACGGGCGAACCTGCGCATCAACGGTTGATCGACGCCACTGTAGATCAGCTGCGCTGCTGCGATCGACACCACGAGGCTGACCAACGCCCAGAACAACCATCCCGCGAAGTCGAAGGCATTGCCGCCGATGAACAGTCGCGTGATGATGACCATCACCGGAAATTGGATCATGTAGAACGCATACGAGATATCGCCCAGCCACACCATGGGCCGCGTCGAATTCAACCCACGAACACCGTCGAGATCTCTGGCGGCCAAGGTGGCGACTACGGCGGCGACAGGAACCACGAGAAGTGCAGACATCTTGAAGTTGACCGGAACGACCCACGTCGCAGAAAAAGCAAGCGCCAGAGCGAGAAGCGGTGGTGTCAGGCGAATGTTGCGCCAGCGGCCCTCGATGACCAGCCGCGCGGCCAGAACCCCGAGAAAGAACTCGGGAAGACGCGAGAGCGGAAAGGTGTAGCTCAGCCAGTACGAGGGAGAGACCGGGATGTCGTCCTGCGCGAACCACGCCGGAGAGGCGTGGATCTCGAACATGGGCGAAACATCTCCGGGGAGAAGCCTCGGGGCAAAGATGTTCGAGATTCCGCGTGGACCGTCGACGAAAACGAAGTACGACACGTGAATGGCCGCGATCATCAACACGAGAGCACCGAAAGCCCAATACAGACGGTCGGTTCCGATTCTTCGAAGTAGTGGCAACGCCAACGGGAAGCAGGCATAGAACAGAATCTCGGCACACAGGGACCACGACGGGACGTTCAATCCCCCCACCATCGTCCACTTCGGCACCCACGTGTGGACCAACAGCAGATTAGGGACCCACACCACCGCTCTGGACAGAGGGACCGAGGCGGAGACCACGAATACAAGGGCAGCGACGATGTGCGTCGGGTAGATCTTCAACGCCCGCCGCCAGTAGAACTGGCGTATAGACGAACCGGGCCGAAACGACCAATAGATGACGAACCCCGAGAGCACGAAGAAGAAGGTCACTCCGGCAGCACCGAGCTGCATGGGTACGAAGCTGTGAATCGTCTCGAAGGTCGAAGACTTCTGAAATGGATACACCGGCAGGAACACCAGCGCGTGAAGTACGAAGACTGCGAACGCCGCCCACCACCGCGCACCTGTGAGCGAGGGCAGATCACGCCGCTTCACTACCTCCGAATCGAGGCCCGACACCATCTAGGCGCTCAGAACGCGAGTCGGTCGCGCAGCGCGGACGCTACGACGGAGTTGCCGAGCGGTGTCGGATGAATTGGCGCACCGACATAGAGAGAATCCACTCCAGTGATGCCACCGATCCACGGATCACCGGTGCAACTGCCGTGCCCCTTCGTAGCGGCAAGGGCATCGAAAAAGTCGACTCCCAGGATTCGCGCGGCATCGCGCTGAGCGGCATCCAGCGCCGTCAGGTATGCGATGTAGCCGGCCGCGTTGGGCTGCACTGCAATTGCAGCGCCGACCTGGATGCAGGCCGTTGCTTGGTCACCGACGAACACTTCGGGATATCCGACGAGCACGATCTTGGCATTCGGAGCGTAGTAGCGGACGTAGTCCACGACGGTTCGAACCCGATCGGCGTACGCCTCGCCGGACACCGCCCGGTAGTCGGGCAGTCTGCCCTGGTCCGCCGCATCGAGCCCACACCCGCGGATCACGTCCAAGAGGCAGTCCACCGACGGAAAGGCGCGACCGGGCGAGCTTCCCCAGGTGTCGTTCCAGCCGGCCTGGATTGTCACCGCGCGAGTGGCGGGCCCGAACGCTCCGGCGGCGGCTGCTTTGCGCGCCTGCTGCACCAGAGTGAAGCCCTCGCCGGTGTCGATTGTCCCACCGTTGCAGGACACATCGACGAACCGATCGGTACCGCCGAGACCGATCTGGTCGGCGAGTTGCGCCGGCCACGACGTCGGTGGCCGCACGCAACCATCACCTCGGTCTCCGAGGATGGGCGCGGTGGCGGTGAAAGAATCGCCCATCGTGACCAGTGTCGCTCCGTCCTTCGGAGCAGCTACTGCTGAAGGTGCAGTCAGGAGCATCGAAGATCCGGCAATAGAGAGAGAGCACAAAAGAACAGTCCGGATGATGGAACGTTTCATGAAGTCGTCGAATCTTTCTGCTCACCGGACTGAAGTCCAGGGTTACTTTGGACGCTGGACAAAACAATACTTGCAGGTGGCGGCCATTCCACAATCGATTCATTCGAATGAAGGACACCAGCGCCGCCACTTCGATCGGGTGTTACGTTCACACCGACTCGACGCGAACCGTTTCGATTTCGACAGGAGCACTCATTCGAATGGCCCATTCCCTGAAAGCCATCTCTGCAATAGCAGCGGTATCGTTGTCGCTGCTACTCACCGGCTGCGGAGATGACGACACAACTGCACCGGAAACGACAACCACAGCAACACCCACGACGACCGTTGCCAGCACGTCGCCGGAATCACCGACTACAGAGCCCACACCCGAGGATGTCCTGTCTCCTGCCGCAGAGTTCACCGCGCCGGAACCTGCTCCTGCCCCAGCACCAGTGGAACAAGTTCCGGTGGAACAAGGACCCGAGCCGGCACAGGTCGAGCAGGCTCCCCCGGTTCTTCCCGATCCTGGCTTCGAGCCTCGCCCGGGCTACTGATCCCGCATTACTTCGACACTGCAACGAGCCGGCCCCTCACTTTCGACTAGGCGAGGGGCCGGTTGCGTGCGCAAACTACCGGGTGGCGATCACGTCGGCTTCCGCCAATTTGTCGTGAAATCCTTGCAGGTTGGGCGAATTGCTGATCGAAACGATGAGTGCGATCGATAGTCCGACCGTCGCGATGTTTCCGAGGATTCCTACTGTTCCTCCATACATCATCGATGACATCGTGCCCGCGAAATCCTGATCGCTGCCGAGCATGACCAGGGACGAAATTACCGCGCCGAGATACATCGGCAGCACGAACGCGTTGCGCTTGAATGCTTGCCCGAGACTGAGCTGTCCACCTGCTACCGAGCGAACCTTGATTCCCAGAATCAGCTTTCCCACAGTTGTACCGAACACGGATTCAGCGACGAGGAAATAGGCGACGGCACCGAGCGAGATGATCAGGCTGATCACTCCGGACGTTGTCCGGTAAGCGTCGTAGTCGAAGCTACCTGCGAGCGCAGTCGATGAGATGAGGCCACCGATGAACGACACAATGGCGATCAGAACGAAGTCGAGCAGTCGGGCTGCAACCCGCATTCCCGTTCCCGCCAGGCGCGCACCGTCGTGGGTGTAACGATGTTGCCCGGGCGGCCCCGAGGCGTACTGCGGCTGCGCGGGAGGTACCGGGTAGGACGAGGTACCGTGCCCCCACTGCTGCTGCGGCGGAGACGGAGGGGGTGGCGGTGGCGGCGGCGGACCGGTGGGTACGCCTTGATTCGGGATTTGCTCGTTCGTCATGCGGTATTCCGATGCTCAGGCAATGGGTTCCCCGAAGCTTCACATGATGCTCGCCCGATCGGTATCCACCGTTCGGATGATCACTGTTGCAGCCGTGTCATCGACAGGTTCAGACTGCGTACAGCCTCCCGATGAACACCACGTAGGCAATGGTCAGCCCAACGTAGACCACGATCGCAATGTAGCCGAGAACCAATCCGGCAGTGGCCATTCCGGATCCACGCTCACCACTTCGTCGAATCTGACCGCGCGCGACATGCCCGAGCACCACCGCGATGATCCCGGAACCGAAGAGCCCGAATACCAGAGACAGGACAGCTGTCGTATTGGTGCCCGACGACGTCTGCACAGCCGAATAGTTCGGCGCGGCCTCATATTCGCGAACCAGCGCAACGGGGACATGCCCAGCATTCACCGCGGGCATCTTGACCAGTTTGTCGATACCTACTGCCAGCCAGGCGAAAACGGTCAGACAAAGTACGGCTGGTACCGAATTGGCCAAGACCCCTCCTCCCGCTACACGATTGCCCACAAGAAGGGTGAGCGCCATAGTGCACACAGCCGCAAAGGGGGTCAAGAACAGCGAAACAAGCGACCGACGACGCACGAGAACCCATGCAGCGAGCGCGCATCCAGCGGCCAGCAACATCGTCACGCCAGACAGCGGCCACGTAGTAGCAAGCACTGCCAGCACAGTGGCAGCGACCCGCCTGCCCACACCAGCATCCTGTAGCCATGCAAAGACGAGAAAGCCGACGACGGCAACTGCGGACGCGATCACCCGTTGGGCCCAGTTTTCGGAGAAGCCCAGCATCGACAACGCCAGTCCTGCAACAATGCCGGCGACCAGAGCAGTAACGGCAAGAATTTGACGTTTAGCGGAGTTGGATGCCGGAGGTCGGTAAGAGGACTCGTAGCCGAAATACGTGTTGTAGCTCGTTGTCGGTCCACCAGGGACGTTCGATTGCGGTGGAGGAGCCAGGGGTGGAGGAGGCGGGGGCGGTGTGTGCGCCGACGAGGACCACGGCTGAGTGGGTGGAGGAGGCGGAGGCGGAGGCCCGATGGTCGTCATCGTCGTTGAGCCAGAGCGTCGTTCACGGCTGAATCACCGAGTTCTCCAAGCCAGGTCAACAATCCTGGATAGGCGTTGGGGTGCCCGGCAACGATCACGCGAAGGTCGGGCCGGTGTTCAGCAACACGAAACAGCACCGCCGCGGGGCACATCGGGTCCGAGACTGCCGACTTGTCCTCGTCGGTAGCAACCTGTTCCGCAGTCTCGACAGGCAGCGACGCCGAGTGTGTAGGAGCAGTTTCGGGATTCGCGACAACCGTGCTCGGGGCGTCGGGCTTAGATTCGGCAGCTACGCCGGATATAGCCGTTTCGTCTGCAGTGGAACGCTTTTCCGATCGACGAGTAAGAGCGGCATCGACCTCGGGGTCTCCCAGTTTGCCGAGCCACTGGAGCAGATCGTCGTATGTCGACGGATTCGCGGCCACAAGTGGGCGCAATTCCGGTGAGTTACTGGCAATGTCGAACAGCACAGCAGCCGGAGTACCAGGGTCGGTAGCGGCGTGTTCGCGCGACGACGCAGGGGGGTTGGAAACGACCACGGTGGGTGCCTCGGTCACCCGTGGAGCCGGTTGGCTGCGGTTCTGCGCAGGCCCCAACCGACCTGACTCTCGTTGCGCCAGAGCAGCATCCACCGCAGGGTCCCCCAACCGCCCGAGCCAGGTCAGCAGGTCGGCGTAGGTCGACGGGTTCGCAGCCACCGCCGGTCGGAGTGACGGAGAGTTCGTGGCGATCTCGAACAAGGTCACCGCCGGAGTGTTCGGATCCGACGCTACCGAATCCCCAATGCTGGTCTCTTGTGTGGTGGCTGTCGACGGTTGCGGTGACGAGTTGTCGGTTCGGCTGGCTTTCTGAAGGCTCGGCCGGGCATCCGCGGCGGAGTCGTCGGGCGACGACGTCCCATCCGGGGGGACCTCGGAATGGCCGGGCACCCCTTCAGCCAGGCCGAACTGCCCTGCGGCGCGGCGAGACAGGGCGGCGTCGACGGCGGGGTCACCGAGCTTTCCGAGCCACACGATCAGGTCCTCGTAGGTCGAGGGATTCGCAGCTACTGCTGGACGCAGGTCCGGTGATGTCGTGGCGATCTCGAACAGTGTCGCGGCAGATGTGCGCGGGTCGGACGCGGCGTCGACGGGCCCAACGATCTGCTGGGACTGCGTGTACTGCGCCTGCGGGGAGTGAGGCTGTCCGTAGCCACCGACCGGCGAGGGACCTGCTGTGACCGACGCGAAGAGGGACACCCCGGAGTAGAGGTCACGCACGGCGGGTGCGACGGCAACCGACAGGGCGATGATGATCGTCGAGGCGCTCATCGCCAGGTCGAAGACCCAGACGCTGGGAAAGTCGGAGTCGTACATGATCGACTGAGTAATGAGTCGACCGATCATCAGCGCCAATAGACCCAGACAGATTCCGATGACCACCTCTCGCGAGGGTCGCGGATCCGGCGAGTTGTAACGAAATGCCAATGATTGAGCTCCGACGACCGCCAGTACACCGATCAGCAGAGCGAAGACAGCGAGAGCAATCGATTCGCCGACGTCGTTCCAGCCCGACACCGCTTGGGTGATGACGTAGGCGAGCAGCGAGAATGCGGTGCCGAAGCTCCAGAATGATATGACTCGAAGTCCGTTCCGGGCTGCATCGAGCCATACGTATCCTGCGTGAGTGGCGTCGGTGGCCGCGGGTAGCCCGAACGGCAGGTAGGCGATCACACTGGCCGCGACGAGCAAGGTGATCGCATAATAGGGACTTCCGAATGCGTTGTGAAACAGCTCTACTCCGGTCAGATCGTCGAACGAGAGAAAGAACGCACCGACGAGCAGGGCAGGGCCGAGGCCTGCAACCGTGAGCCTCCAGGACTCGAAGCGGTTGGCCGCCCCGGCCGCTATCACACCCAGCACCACGACCGGTACTCCCGCCGAAGTCACTCCACCGACCAAACTTTGAAGAACGTAGCCACCGTCCGACGAATACCGACTCGCCGATACCAGAACGAAGATCAGAGACAGTAGGCCGGATACGACTGCCAATCCGGCTGCAACGATCAGTAGCGGTTTGATCCACCCCAACCAACGGCTTCCTGCGCGTGAGTCCATTCGTAGCTCTGCTGCACGAGGTTGCGCGGCCAAGAGTGCACCCGCCACACCGAACCACGCAGCCGAACCGATCCCGTCGCCGGTGAAAATCGACGAGGTTTCGCTGAAGCGAAACATCCCTCGGATCACGTCGTACAGAAGGAATACCACCACCATCGCGATGAGCGGACCGTTCAGAGCGAGTCGCAGCACCCGCACCTGGCCGACCTGCCAGTTCTGCCCCAGCATTCCCAAGCGCGCGAAGTAGGGCAGGCCGAGCGACGCCAAGGACAGCAAGGTCAGGAGAACAACGAGCGCGATGATGCCACCCGATCCCCCGCGTGTGATGCCGAACTCGAGCGTCCACGGCAGAAAGAACGAGACGAAGAGCAGGACGCCGGCCACGCCGTCCCGAATGTAGTCTCCCACCGGTATATCGGTGAAGGCCGACCGCGCTGGAGCACGGTTCTGCTGCGGAGGTTGTGGCGGCGGTGTCCCGGGGTAGCCGGGCGGTGGCGGGTAGAAGGTAGGGGGTTGAGGCGCACCGCTGGTAGTCGGTTGACCGTACTGATATTGGTTTTCTCCGGGCACGCGCCGAGCTCCTCGGGGGATATGGACAGTGGGCTGAATTATCCGACGGGGATGGGGAATTGAACAGTCATTTGATCGGTGGACGATGCTCCACCGATCACCGTCGGTACTTTGTGGTGCCCGAAGAATCTCGGCTGTTGCTCACGATCTTCGCGAAACACTGATCGAGGGCGATGTTTTTCGAGTCGCACCATCCGTTGGCTGCGTCCGCATCGGCAAAAGTCAGGCCCGCAACGGTGATCCACCAACCGCGCAGATCGAATGTTCGCCACTCGTCACTCCACAGCAGCCGTACTTCCGGATACATCAGTCTCAACTGCAAGTGTTGACGCAAGATCTCTTCGGCCGTCCACCGGACCTGAGCGCCGTTGATGTCAGCGGCGTCGAGTCCAATTCGCTTGGAGGAGATCTGCGCCACCCATCGGTCGGCCAAATCGCCTCGGACGTAGGGCAAATCGGCGTTGGCCTGTGCCCTGAGTGCGTCGAGGCTTGTGGTCTCGACGTCGGCGGTGGTCGGCGCTGCGCTACGTACGGCCGTGATGGGGCTGTTTGTCCGAGCCTGTGACGGAGAGCCGGTCGTCAAGCTGGAGTCGCTCGTTCCCTCGTCCTCGCATTCGACGAGTTGGGAGCCCGACGCCGTTGCGTCGGTCAGGCTGGAGGACGAACCGAGACTGTTCGGTAGTCGCCAGAAACTGTCGAGTTCGTACAGGAATTCGCGCTCGATCGAGTTCGTGGTGTTCGTTCTGTCCGTCCTCGGCAGATAGACGGGCGAATCCGAGAAGTCGAACACTGCCGATGCGACACTGGATCCGCTGTCGGTGATCGATACCCTCATCGCGTTCGTCGAGACGATGTCTCCGCCTGGACAGGACGCTTTCATTTCCATGCGCACAACGAGACCCTCGGCCTGTGTGCGATATTCGATCGGCGTGAGAACGGGAGTGCTGCCGCACTTGGTAACGAACTGGTCCTCGGAATCCCCGTTGTCTCCGGCGCTCGGGAGCCTGCCGGGTACACCGGACGCTCCCCCGGTCGGCGGGTAATAGCTGAAGGCGTCGTTGGTGATGGAGGCCAGCCCGTCGTGAGCCTTACCCCACCTCGCGTAGCCGTCGTCACCGTCCAAGAACCAGCTGGTTGTGCCGTCCGTCAGGTTCACTGCAACGAGCCCGTCGTCGACGCTGAGCAGGACTTGCTCACCATCCGATTCGACGAACTGGAGGTTCTCTCCCACTCGCGTAGACCAGAGCTGCTCACCGGTGTCGAGTCGATACCCGGACAACGTCTCCGTATCCGTTCCCAACACGATGTCGCCGATAACCTTCTTGAGCGAGAAGTATTCGCCCCCTTCCACAGTCCATAGAGGGGATCCGTCCTCGATGTTGTATGCACCATCGGATCCCACGAACGGACGACTTTCGGACTCGGCGACCAACCATGGGTCTGCCGGGTATTCACGCTCAGCTCGAAAAATCTCGGTGCCATCGCCCGACGAAACGGCTGTGGTGTATCCGTCGTCAGAAATGGGCATTTCACACAGAACCCCGGCGAAGCCCTGGCCGGGCAACCGGACGAAGCTTCCGAGATTCGGATCGGAAATCAGTCGCCCATCGGCCGCGTCGAGAGCGATGGTCCGGATGCTCGAAAAGTGCACAATGCCCTCGGAAACGTCGAAGTGATGAGCATCGCCCGACCCGACACATTGGGTATCCCACGACTCAGTGGTCGACCACTGAGCATCGAGGTCGCGCTGAGTTCCGCGAGCGATCGTGTAACCGCCTTGGAAGCTGTCGATGGTGAAAACAGAGCCGTCGGACACTTCGACCATTTCCGCCGACGGCCGATCGACCGTGGACCGGACGTCACCCGTCTCGATATCGTAGAACTGGACCTCCGCTGCCCGCTCGCCCCGCTTGCTCACCACGCACGGCAGAGTGGAGTCGATGACGTTTGTTGCACACGTGATGGTTCCATCGGCGGGGGTATGCCATTTCACGGCTCCCGTAGCCGCGTCGACTGCAACGACCTCGGTCTGTTGTCCGGGTCCGGTGCCCACTGTGGTCACCAAGGTCGATCCGATCTCGGTGAAGTTGGCGACGCCGTACGTAGCCGACAGAGAGTCGGGCCACAGGAACGATCCACCCGGCAGTACTTCATCGACCGACAAGGACCAACGCTCTTGGGGCTGAGTGGGATACGTGTTCGTCAGTTGGCCGGCGACTGGCCCGTCGTCGGAGTCACGCAAGAGGTTGACCGCCGTCAGGCCGCCTGCAGCAAGTGCACCGACCACCACAACGGCCACGGAAGCGATCACCCAACCCCGCCTACGCGTTGCGACTGCTGGGTGCTGAGAACCAACGGGCGGTGGCGGGGGCGGTGGCGGTGGCGGTGGCAGAGTCACGAGCGAACTCTTCTTGTGGTGGCTCGCAGGCCCGCGGTCATTGCTCGGTGAGACACAGCACGACGATCGGATTATCGGTACTCACCCAGTCGTACGAGCAGTCCGAGGCACTCGATCCTCGGCTCGTCACGCGATGAGTAGCACTGGCCGATCCGCACGATGCCTCCGTGACCGTGACAGAGTTGGTCCCGTCTCCGTTCGATGATCCAAGTATCCGCGAGACGCAATCGCCTACGGAGGCGTTTTCGATAACCTCGGCCGTACTTGCCGAGTCGTACGTCGGTGCCGTGCTGGAGTACGTCGAGTACGACTGAGAAGTTTGAGTGGCGTAGTAATCGGACGAGTAGGTATCCGAATCGAAATTGTCGATTGCACTGCTGAAGGCATTGGCGATCATCATCAGCCACACGATCGACAGAACCATCAGCGTGGTGAAGATGTAGCCGATGATCAGGCCGGCCAGGGCAAGTCCGCGGCCCTGTTCACCCGAGCGCTTGATCTGTGACAGCGCGATGTGCCCCAGCAAAATCCCCAAGGGCGCGAGAATCAGCCCGCCGACCAACGCTGCAATCGCCAGACCATTGGTGCGCGGTTGTTGCTGGTATCCGTAGGGCTGCTGCCCGTTCCAGTACGGCTGCTCATGGCCCGGGGCCGGAGGCAGAGAGGGAGGAGGGGGAGGTGGTGGGGGCGGCGGAATGCTCACCGGGAAAGCCGTCCATTGCGCATGCCGGAAATCTACTGGCACCAGTATGCGGAATGCAGTCCTCTGTTCGGATGACCTCGGGTACAGCCCCGAAGCGGGTGTCATCCAATCGGTCGACTTCTCAGATCGCGGATCGGTGCAACAATCGCCTTGCTTCGGCCCCTCAGATCGGATGGACAATGTCGTCGTTTCGCTTGCTTGTCGCACCCTTGACGGTTCTGTGCCTGGTGGCGGCTTCCTGCAGTTCCGAGGGCGACACTGCGGGCACTGCACCATCAGGTACACCGCAAACAGGAAATTCTGCGGTAGCCAGCATGGAGACGGACGGTGCCAGCGCGTCGCTGGACGTCGACGGTATTCGAGTCACAGCGACCGCACGCTCCGAAACTGCTCCGCCGGGGACATCTCTGACCATCGCACCTACGAGCGACCCCATCGAAGGTTCCGACAGTCAAGTTATCCTGGACGAAACGGACGCTGTTGCAATCGAACTCGACGGCGGGGCGCAACCGACTTCCCCCATCGAATTGACATTTGATCTGTCAGACCGACCTGAGCTTGCAGAATTGATCAGCGACACCGTCCGACCGCTTGTTCGATCCAGCACCGCGGGCGAGCCAAGTTCCTCAGATTATGCTTCGGCTGATTGGGATCCGGTCACACGGATCGTATCCGCGAGTACGTCCCATCTGACGGACTTCCAACTGGTCATTGCCGACGCAGGTAAAGCGTTCGATCAGTTGATCGCCGATATGACAATGAGTTCCGGCCCTACCGGTAGCTCTTGCAGCACCGAGCTCACCATCGATGGTGCCGACTACTCTCTTGCATCCACCACACCGGATGCACCCGTACAGGGGTGCTTGACGGATGTGGACGGCGTTGGGATCGAGTTCGCCAACTTTTCGGATCAGTACTACGGCGTCTCCTCAGCCCCGAACGGCACGTATTCCAACACCGGCCCGGTGGGTAGCAATGAGCTTCTCGCCACGTGGCTACACAGTAGGTCCGGGGATGGCCTCCTACTACCGCAAACGGGTGGCCGAGTCGTGTTTCCGCAAGGGACCGCCGAGGCCACAGTGAATGTCGACGTGGACCCTGTCGCGCTCCAGCTGGGAACCATTCTCACCGGCGTCGGCATGCTCGGAGTCGACGGCGATGCCCTCCTCACTGCGTTCGAGACCAGCACTACCGCATGGCAGTGCTTCACATCCACAGCCGAAGTGATGCGCACCTACGGCAAGATCGACGCCCGTCAGTTCCGCGACGTGTTGGCGGACGTTGCACAGTGTGGGTTGGCGGCCGGACAGCTGGCCAACGGTTCGGCGAGGAACCGCGCGCTTCACCGGATGAGCGTTGCCGTCTCACTTTTCACCGATCTACCGGATGCCCTGATCGCGAACGCGGCTGGAGCATGGAATGAAGTAATCGGCAACAATCATCTGATATTTTCCCTGAAGTCGACTACTCCGGATGCGAGAGATTCGGTGCCGGTGGCACCTTCATCCAATCTGGTGCCGCTGATCATCAAGGGTCACGGAAGCCCTGCCGACTCAGGGACCGAGATTGCGCCTAATCACTTCGCGGTTGGCTCGATATTGAAGGACGATGGAGCGCTCTATGCGAGCCTGAACCTGCACTGGGAGACCGACAACGGCAAAGGCGTGGGCCAATATTGCGTAGAGAAATCTCAGGTCCTCGACGCATCCGGATCTGTAGTGCTTACTCGAGAGCAAAAACTCGGTGGTTGCGACAATGGAGGAGGATGGGGTTTCAACGTCGGACCCGGTTCTTACACCTACGTCCTGGATGTCGATGTTCGTGATGGGGAATCACTTCATGCCGAGCAAAGCTTTCTGGTCGAGTGACCAGAGATGCTGAGGCAACGCCATAAACCCACCGCACACCATCCTGGCCCCGAGTCGCTACCTCATCGAAGACTGTCGTTGCTGCGAGATCGACTTGATTGAGTTGCACCTGTGACTCTGCCCGGCAGGTTAGAGCGTTGTGGGCGGGACCGGGCCGGTCGGGGCGACTGCATCGGTCCACCGCACGCCGTCGAACCATCTGAGCTGGCGTGGGTTTCCGGGGTCGACATACCAACCCGGTGCGGCTATGTGAGTAAGCGCGGCTGCGGCCGAAGGACGTCGACGGTTCGAGGCGAGAACGGCATAGACGATTGCGCCGATGATCGCTATCGGAATCATCAGAAGGAACAGGAGGATCAGAATGTGCCAGGGGCTTGCCATTGGGGTGATTCTCTCTCTTGGTGCCGAAATTCAGGACACCACGAAGTGCGAAAGAATCGCTTGGACCTCGTAGATGTCGACCTGCTTGGTGAACTGCTTCTGAATAGTTTCGCATCGCCCGATATCCAGATCTTCAACTCGGCGTCCAGTTCGAAAGTTCCAGCGGTTTCGATAGCGAAGTGTGTGATCGAACAGTAGAGCACGCTGCGGTACTCGACCTCTCTACTGGTGATCCCTCGCTTGTCGATCACCAGCAACCGGCTGTTGGTGAACAGAAAGGCATTCCGAACCAGCTGATATGCCGCGTGAATCTGACCTCCGCTAATAGCCGGCCGTACGACGGCTGACGATCTACCGAAATAGCAATTTGGACAACGAATTCAGCGTCTGAATTATCGAAAAAGATACAAGCACCAAACCCCTAACTCAACATCGAATCATGAGAACCTGAAAGTATGATCGCCGTAGCCAACGCCCGAATAGTTTGAATGCAACCATACGAGCAGCACGAATCGTGACGCCACTGCGGTTCGCACGCATTCCTCAATGCGCCGCCCCATCCTCGATTTCCAAATGTCCAGCACGGCAGACTCATACCTTTGATCATAACTCGAATTCCTAAGTCAGTCGCGATACAGGACGAAGGTTCCGACACCGTCGGAAGGAAACGCACCGCGTACTGAACTATCGGAGACGGTCAGAAAAAGATCCCCGGTGCATTCTGTGCCGGGAGTGATACTCTTCTCCGCTACTCGAACCGTCGATTCGTCCCGATCTTTCTCAGTCCACGTGACACTGCAACCCTCATAGGTCGCTTCGCCGCGCAGCGGATTCGACTCACTGATCACGGCGCTCACATCGTAAGTCTCGCCATCCACGAAGAAGCGCCCGCTCCAGTTACCCGATAGATCACGCTCATCCGGGACCGCATAACCAAGGGCCCACCACGCACCTACTACCAGAACAACAATCGCTACTATCGACGCCACGAGAGGTAGTGCCCGCCGACGTCCCCGACGTTTCTCCCCGGGTGACGTCGGAGGCGGCGGTGGCGGGGCTGGTGGTGGTGGTGGTCCGACGACAGAGTCGCCGAGTCGAGGTTCTGGCGTCGACATTGGCAACTCCGATTCTTCTACAAACAGGGTGGTTGACCTCGGCTGAAATTGCCAAGACTGCGATGTACAGTAACTGAATGAATTTGGAACTCGCGCGTAGCTAAGGGCAGCCCCGGCTCTCGGTATCGATCTCCACTAGGCTTCTATCCATCCCGCTTACGCAAAGTACGTACAGAGTATCCGGCGGGTTTCAACTACGGGCAAGAACTCCAAACCTTTGTCATAACTTGAAGGAAACCCGGATGGCCCCGGGTGGCGTTGGTGGAGAACGCTACCTGTCAGTTTTTGTGTATCGATAGTGTCATTCCCTCGAGTTCGGGAATGCTCGACCATGTGAGCGTGCCGGTCAGTGTGTTTCCAGCCGAATTCAGCTGCCACTCACCCGACGTGGCGCAGTCATCGTCAGATTGGTATGTGCTGCGTGTGTCGACGTAGATCGTCCCAAAATTTCGGCTTGTCTCGAATACATCAACCTTGCAACTGCTCCCATCGTGCAGAAATGTGAACGACCCCTCTATGGGATCTGAATTATGCAATTCTGCAACGATGCTCGACGGGGTACCGTCCACATATTCTGTAACGCCCTCCCATGCCCCTTCCAGATCAGGCGTCGAACTCACGGCTGCAACGGAGTTGTTGATAATTTGATTAGTCCGCCATGTGTTGAACACCCAAGCTCCCAGCGCCAACATCAAGACTGAGGCCGAAACTGCGCTGAAAACAGCAATAATGATCAATAGATTCTTGTTCGAACCGTTGTTATTCGCCTCGACGTTCATGCCTCAACCCTGCCCGTTGATTTCCATAGCCACGGCACTCGATCCAGTTGTAGAAATCCGAAGGTTAAATCGCGAAGCCTTCCATTAATATTCAGCAGTACCTGACCGCCAAATCCACGAGAGCTCGTGCATTGCCAGTTCCCCCGGTATGACAAAACTGGACCTCGCGCGATGGGCTCAACCGACATTGCGGCAACAGGAAACACGAATGCCAGGACTGAGGCATCCATGGGCATCGAGGTGGCATGACCGGCTGCGGTGGCATACCCACCGTGCATCCGATCCGCCTTCACGGCGGTGCCAATAGGTGCGCAATCCACGATCTGCACAGTTGGTTGACGATCGTGCACGTAGCCCACTGGAGCTACGAGCGGCGGGAGCAGTTCGGGGATGAATACTCGACCGAACCGACTGAACAAACTGGATCTCCTTGCGCGCGCGAGCGGTGTAATTAGTGATTCGAAGATCCCGAACAGGCTTTCCAACGGAATCATTCACGGCCCTGCTCACGGTACACACTGCTGCCTGTTGTCGCCGTCATCTGATTGGATGAAAGTCACCCTATTCGCAGTTCATAACGATCACCTCACGACAACCCAAGCCGCCGCATTCTTGGCTGTAACCCTTTAACTAGCCCATAGGCCAATCAAGGGCTACTGGACTCTGACGCGTGGGCGCGCTGCATCACTCGTCTGTCTCGCACGTGACATCGAGGTCCACCGGCACAGCGGAGCCATCAGCACCTGTCACGTCACCGACGAACCGGTAAACACCACCATCCTGCGTCACAGACACAGCACCGGGCTCCACCTCGAGGTTGACGAGAATATCCCTCCCGCCCAGGTGATACTCGAAGTGCTTTACGTCGGCCCAGTCTTCTCGCGTAAGAATGTAGAGAACCGCATCGGCGTCCGAGGACGACTCACCGGACCATGCCTCGATCAACTTCCTGCCACTGTCCATGACCGCGCATCTCGACTGACCGACAACCCGTACGCCGTCACCGTCGACAGTTCCCTCAACGACGGACCTAAGGGCAGCCGGTTCGTCCGACGAACACCCGACCGAGCTGGCGATTACGAAAAACACGATCCCAAAAAAACGACGATGCACCAGCGCTACCGACTTTCCGCGATCCGATCACCGACACACTTTTGCGTACGGCGTTCATTCAACGTTCCCGAGTGTTGCTCTCCAAAATTGTGGCGGAGCAACACGGAGTGTAGCGGTGCCAGGTTTATTCGGAGGCAGCGTGAACTATTTCGAGCTGGCCTTGTGGCCGCCGAGAAGGCAGTTGATGTTTGGGGTTCAGCCGACACCTCTGACGAGCGGCGGTGGCCGGTCCACGATAGTCGGACCACCGCGTTCTATCGCCCCAGTGTGATTAATGTGAGTCGATCTCGCAGCCCACGGGTCGGTGGGTGTGGGTGAATTGGGCACCGTACTCAGCTGACGGTCCAGAGACGAGTGGCGAGGTCGATTGTTGTGGCCGTCTTTGAAGTAGCCGATCACGACCCTCGCTTCGAGCAGGCTGGTCCAGTGAATTCGGTTGAGGCACTCTTTCCGTAGGCGGTTGTTCAAGGATTCGATATGTCCGTCGTTCCAAGGTGTGCCAGGTGGAATGTACGAGATACCGACACGGTCGCGGCAGAACTATTGCAGCAGAACGACAACGCCGGCGACGGCACCCTCCTGATACTTTCCCGGTGGTCGTCGTTGCCGGTCTGATCGGCGTGACGCTGAGGATGACGCCCGTGCTGATTCTGGTCGGAACGAGCTTCTCCGGCCTGAGTTCGGGCGTATCGACCGAGCACTTGCTGCCGATATACGCAGGCACCGGAGTTTTGGCCTACGTGCTCGGAGTCACCTCGGTTCGGTTGCTGCTCAGAGCAACTCATGATCCGTTGTCGTCCCGGACGACCAAGGTTGTGGCTGCCATTCTCCCGATTGGAGGTGCCCTCGCCTCCCTCGTCGGAACGGGGACTGCGTGGATTCTCGGATTCTCGACGACGGCATCCACTTTCGTCGCCGTGATCGTGGCGGTGTTGTGCGTACTCGTAGCCAACTTTGCGCTCGCGTGGTCGCGGGCTCTGCGTACGACAGCGTTGGAGCTCGAGGGTCAATCGCCGCGCCGACTAGAGTTGTGCGCGTGACCGCCTCCGTCAACGCCACTCGACCGGGCTTGTCTAGCTCGGACCAAGCAGTGATCGAGAGAGGAAGCCGAAGCCGATGATCATCACCGGGTTGTTCTTCGCCGAGTATGCGCGAGCCTCCAACGACATGCTCGACATCCTCGGCGGCGTCTGGGATACCTGCACGGTCCCTCGCGAGACTCGGATGCTCGAATGCCGACTGGTCGCACTGTTGCAGACGGGACCCGATGACATCGGTATGGACTTTCCCGCGACTCTCGAAGTGCTCGACGCAAAAGGCGAACACATCGTGAATCAGCGTGGCCTGCAGATCCCCGGTGCCGGCTTCACCGGCGAGAATCGATTCTGGTTCCTGCCGATGCAGATGGTGTTTCGCGACGAAGGACGGCACAACTTCATTCTCAGCGCAGGCGGGGCCACCGCGAGCGTCGGGCTTCGCATCGCCTTCGGCTGACGTCAGGTGCTGATCGTGTCCCGCGCGGCACGTTCCACCACTCGTCGAGCAGTGCGGGCCACAGCTTCGTCGATCAGGAATCCCTTGTGGTCGACGGCCACACCGGACTCGGCACGTTCCAAGTCGGCCAACAGTTCCTCGGCTTCGCGCACTTCCAGCTCGGACGGCACGAACACCGTCCGCACAGGAGCGAGTTGAGCCGGATGAATACACGCACGCCCGACAAAACCGAGACCAGCAAGCGTTCGGGTATCGGCCTCGAACGCATCGGCATCGCGGAAGTTTCGAGACACCGCGGCAGGCGGCGGATCGATCCCCGCCGCCACACTCGCTGCGACCACCTGGGCGCGCACGAACGACAGCGACTCCGCGGAGCCGTCGACGCCCAGATCGGCGGCCAGGTCCACCTCACCGATCTGAAGAAACTTGACCCGAGGGGCACGGGCGATCTCGAGAGCGGCGAACACTCCGGCGGCCGTCTCGATGAGGGGCGAGACCACCGCGCTACTGCCACCCAGAAGAGCGTCGGCCTGCTCTATCTCGCGAGCAGAGGACACCTTCGGCAGCCAGATGCCGGTCAGGTTCGGATGCAACACTGCACGAATATCGTCCTCCTGCAACGGCCCTGGGTTCACCCGCACCCAGATCTGCACGTCACCCGGTTCGCAGGAAGCAACCCACGCGACAACCGTCGCACGGGCATGGTCCTTGTTCGCCGCGGTGACGGCGTCTTCGAGATCCAACACCACCGCGTCGGTACCCGATGCCAGTGCCTTGTCGAAGCGCTCCGGCACGTCCCCTGGAACGTAGAGGTACGTCAGAGCCGACCTCATCCGATCACTCCCGTACCCGCGACGAGGGACTTCGCGATGACGGTGCGCATGATGTCGTTGGTGCCCTCACCGATAGCCATCAACGGGGCGTCCCGGTAGAGGCGTTCGACGACGAACTCGGTGGAGTAGCCGTAGCCACCGTGAATACGCATGGCTTCGAGGCTGGCTGTGATGGCGGCTTCGGAGGCGAAGTACTTCGCCATGCCCGCTTCCATGTCCACGCGCTTGCCCGAATCCGCCTGCGATGCAGCCCAGTACGTCATCAGCCGCGCAGCCTGGAGCTGGGTCGCGATGTCTGCGATCTTGAGCTGGATGGCCTGGAACTCGGCGATGGGCTGACCGAATGCGGTGCGCTGCTTCGCGTATTCGAGGGCAGCGTCGTAGGCAGCCTGCGCGATGCCGACGCTGCGTCCGGCGATGTTGAGGCGACCGATCTCGAGGCCCGACAGCGCCTGCTGCAGACCACGACCCTCCACACCACCGAGCAGAGCGTCGACGGGGACGCGCACGTCGGTGAACGTGATCTCACACGACTCGGTGCCCTTGTATCCGAGCTTGCCCATGTCGCGCTGCACCTCGAAACCGTCGGTCGTGGTGTCGATCAACAGCAGCGACATGCCCTTGTGCGCCGGCGTGGTCGAGGTGTCGGTCTTGACCAGTACCGGGAGCACATTCGCATGCCGAGCGTTGGTGATCCACGTCTTCGCACCGTTGACGACGTAGTGGTCGCCGTCGCGCTTGGCGGTGGTCTTGATGCCCTGCAGGTCGGTTCCGGCACCGGGCTCGGTCAGGCCGACTCCCGTACGCCATTCACCGGACCCGAGCTTGGGCAGCAGAGTCTTCTTCTGCTCCTCGGTGCCGTGCTTGCCGATCATCCAGCACGAGAGGTTGTGGCTGCCGAGAATTCCGGCAACGCCCATCCATCCGCGGGCGAGCTCCTCGTAGACGAGGGTGAACGAGACCTTGTCGAGGTCGAGTCCGCCGTACTCCTCCGGCGTCGTGATCCCGAACAGGCCCATGGCCTTCATGTGTTCGACGATCTCGGTGGGGTACCGGCCCGTCTTCTCCCACTCGTTCGCGACCGGGATGATTTCCTTGTCGACGAAGGTGCGCAACGCTTTACGGAAGGCCATCTGCTGCTCGTCGTACGTGAAGTCCATGATGATGTCCTGTCGATTGGGGTGTCGTCGATCGAAGTGTCAGGGTGCCGGCGCGATGGCTGCGGCGAGATCGAGAATGGCGGTCAGGTCGGTTTCGTCGACCAGTCCGAGGATGCGGTCGGCGAGCTCGGCGGCACGAGAATCGTTGCCGCAGTTGCCGAGAAACTTCTCCAGCAGACGGTCGTCGCTCAAGGGGAATCCGGCGGATCCTTGACTGCCGCCGACGGAGGCGTCGAGCACTCGTCCGTCGGTGAGGGTGAGAACCGCCCTGCCCGACGCGGCCGCCGCGGGAACCTCCGACGGGAGGTTGGTCACACGCACTTTGCGGGCGGTGACGAGGACGTCGTCGCGTGCGATGGAGTCGTCGGTGTAGGTCGAGACGGTGATCGCTCCGTCGTGCAGTAGCGCGGCCACACTCCAGGGCAGATCGAACTTGCCGTCGTAGGTGCTGCGCGGTGACGCAACCCCGGTGTTCGGTCCGCAGACGAACGGGCTCGAATCGGGGTGAACGAACACCTCGATGTCGGCCACGTCGCTTGCTCGAGCCGCACTGTCCCCGAGCGCCTTCGTCACTGCATCGAGCGTGACGTGCATGAGCTGGCAACTGGGGTACGGCTTGATGCCGATCCGCGTGGCTTCCCACCGCGTGCCAAGTCCTTCTGTCAGTGCCGCGAAGTTCGTCGGCCGATCGGTCAGCGCAGCGTAGATGCCGCGTCGACCTTCGAGGACCGACGATGGTCCGGTGGCACCGGCGGCGGCGAGTCGGGCAGCCAGAACACCGTTCATGCTGGCCGATCCGGGATGCAGTGCCTTGGTGTCGGCGTCGGTATCGAGAAACTCGAGCAGTCCCGAGCTCGACGATCCAGCGATCCCCAGGGCGTTGACCAACGTCTCGGTGTTGAACTTCGAGAGGTGTCCGGTGACGAGTGCGGCCGTCAACGGTCCCACCGCCGCGGTTGCGTGTACACCCCGAGCGTGGAATCCGTGCGGACTGACTTCACCGAGACGGCAGGCCGTTTCGAGGCCGAGAGTCGCGGCGGTCAGCACGTCCGCCCCGGAGGCCGACACCTGCTGCCCGACGGCGAACGCCGCGGGAAGAGATACGGCCGTCGCGTGAACCAATGCTCCCGCGTGCGTGTCGTCGAAGTCCAGTGCATGCAGCATCACCCCGGTCGCGAAGGCGGCTGCCGGCGCGGACAGACCTCGGGTGCCGGTGAGAGGCCGCGCCTCAGGTGGCCCGCCGAGAGCGTCGGCCACCGTCCAGCCCGGCCGGCCGTAGCCGAGACGTTGGGCCGCAACGGTATTACCGACGCCATCGAGTAGATGACGGGCAGCCGCGTGTCGGACGTCCTCGGACAGGTCGGCAACGGTCACACTCGATGCCCACTCCGCCAAGATCGTCGAGGTCACGCCCGCACCTCGTCCTTCGCCGTACCGAAGGCGCCCTCCGCCTTCAGTTTCGCGACGCGTTCGTCGTCGTAGCCCAGTTGGTCGCGCACGATGTCGTCGAAGTGCTCGTTTCGCTGGGGCGCTCGACGGTACTGCTTGGCCTCGGAACCGAAGTTCACCGGGGACGCGACCTGACGCACCGTGTTGTACACCGGATGTTCGGTCTCGACCACAAGATTGCGTGCGAGCGTGTGCGGTTCGGTCAGTGCGTGCTCGACGTCGTTGATCGGACCGGTCGGCACCCCGGCCGGGCCCAGCTTCGAGAGCCAGTGCTCGACGGTATTGGTGGCGAACACCTCTTCCAGGATCGGCAGCAGCACGTCCTGATGCTTGCCACGGAGCGAGAAGTTGGTGAACCGTGGATCGGCACCGAGGTCCGGGCGATCGATGGCGACGACGAGCCGGTCCCAGAACTTCTCCTTGGCGCAGCCGACGATGAGCCAGCCGTCCGTCGCCTCGAAGGCCTGGAACGGAACCAGGGACGGGTGCGCCGAGTTCTTCGTACGGATCGGTTCGAAGCCGGCGTTGAGATGCCAGGTCGCGGGATAGGTGAGCAGAGACATCGCAGTGTCGTACAGCGAGACGTCGCAGTCACCGCCGATGCCGTCGCGTCGGGCAGCGTGCAATCCCGACAGCAGCGAGATCGCGGCGACGAATCCACCGGAGTAATCGACCAGCGACAGACCGGATTTGGTGGGCGGGCCGTCCGGGTCGCCGGTGACGCTCATCCAGCCCGCAAGTCCCTGCAGGATGTAGTCGTAGCCAGGCTCCTTCGCGCGAGGGCCGGTCATGCCGAACCCGGTGAGGCTGCAGCACACGATCGCGGGATTGAGGTGCTTGAGCTGGTCGTAGGTGATGCCGATCTTCTCCGGCACGTCACCGCGGAGGTTCGAGTAGACGGCGTCGCTGGTACGGACGAGGTCCTCGAACACCGCTCGCCCGCTCGGGGTCGAAAGATCAAGGGAGAGACTGCGCTTGTTGCGATTGAAGCTCTCGAAAAACAGTGAGTCCTCGCCCTCGTTGTAGGGCGGAACATAGCGACCGACATCGCCGCCGACGCTGGGGTCCTCGATCTTGATGACATCCGCGCCGAGATCGGCCAGATGCAAGCTGCCGAACGGGCCTGCGCCGTACTGCTCGAGCGAGATGATGCGGACGTCTTCGAGTGGCCTCATGCGTCGGAATCTTTCGTCTGTAGTTCAAGGTCCGCGGGAAGTTCGAGCGGGCCATTCTTGGATTCGGGGAAGTAGTTCTGCCCGATGCCACTGTCGCGGGTGGCGACCATGACCGAGCGCTTCCACGAAATGACCTCGACGCCATCCTGATTGAGGCCGCGGGTGATCATCGAGACGATGCCTGCGTAGGGGCGTGACTCGGACTTACGCAACCCGGTGCAGATGCTTTCGGCGTACAGGGTGTCGCCTGCGTACACCGGGTGCGACATCTTGATGTCGGTGAATGCGAGGTTGGAGATCGCGTTCTGGCTCATGTCGATCACCGAAAGCCCCAGTACCACCGAGACTGTGAAGCCGGAGTTGACGATGACCTTCCCATCGGTGATGGGGTTCTGCGACGCCAGGTGCGCATTGAAGTGGTTCTGGTTGGTGTTGAGCGACAGCAGCGTGATCCACGTGTTGTCGGTCTCCGAGATCGTCCGCCCGAAGGGATGTTGGTAGACGTCCCCCACGGCGTAGTCGTCGAAGAAGCGCCCCAGAACGGCCGGATGGATTGCCACCGTGTCTCCTCGTGTCGGTTTGGCGAGTGCCTTACCTAGACCATAAACATCAGACGTTTACGGCGTCAAGGGTTCAGCGAGACCGATAATCGACGGACTTCAGACAGAACGGCTCGATAAAGAGCAGATGTTTACGGGTTGCGGAGTCGATCCATCTGTCGGTACGAGTCGCCGAGGTGGTCGAGATGCTTACGCATCAAGTCCATCGCGGCCATCGAATCACCGGCGGCCACCACGTCGAGCAGTCCCCGATGGTCACTGTCGACGCATTGCCAGAAGCCCTCGGGCGCGTGATCGCGACCGAACCGGCCGGACAGGACACGGAAGACGGGTGCGGTGATGAGCTCGAGCAGCGGGTTATGGGCGGCACGGAGCAAGACGAGGTGGAATTCCTGGTTCTTGGCGAAGGTTTCGGGTCCCTGCACGTCGTTGGGGTCGAAGATCGTCGCGTTGAGCTGTTCGAGATGCTCGTCTGTGCGGCGGAATGCAGCGATGCCTGCGGCCGGCACCTCCATCAGATTGCGGACTTCCATCAACTGGTCGACAGTGACGGTTTCCGCGGCCGCCATCAGGGCGACACCGGTTTCCAGGTGCTCGCTGATGTGTCCGACGCTGGGGACGGCGACGAAGCTTCCCCCGGTCACTCCCCTGGTCGTCTCGATCAGGTTCTGACTGGCCAGGGAGCGAAGGGCCTCACGAATGGTGCTGCGGCCCACGCCGAACTCTGCGGTCAGCTCCGCTTCGCCGGGGAGGCGCTCACCGGGCTGCAATTCACCCGACAGGATGCGAGTGCGCAGATGTCCGGCGAGGACCGCATACGCGGGGACGCTCTTGGCTGTGCCCTTGAGCGATGCCGATTCGGCCACTTCTCCCCCTGCTTCTCGACGACGGCTGACGATCGGCTCGAGCCTAGCGTGGCCGAACTTACGACATGCACCGATCGCGCGCACGGTGCTCGTTGCATCGATGCCACCGTCATACATCTGATGTTTTCGACCAAAACTGCCCGAATCGACGCATCGAGACGCACATACGCGCCCCTTGACGGTCTATATATCTTATGTTTAGGTAGATCGCAGCTGTTACTTAGGTCTCACCACACCTGAGGTTGTGGCAGCCGACATTCCAGACCTCGGCAATGCGCGGACTACTTCGATCCGTGCGACGCCGATCATTCAGCGAGGACGCAGATGCATTTACGCCGAGCCACGTCCATCATGGCAGTTCTGACGCTGTCCACCGCATTGGTGGCCTGCGGATCAGATCCCGGTCCCGACGCGGACCCCGCCAATCCGGTCACGATCGACGTCACCGTCTCGGCAGCGGCCGAAATCTACAGCATCCCTTGGCTTGTCGCGCAGCAGCAGGGACTGTTCGAGAAGCACGGTGTGATCGTGGAGAACATCGTGCCGGGCAAGGGCGGCAGCGCGACCATGCGCACGCTGCTGGACGGCAACATTCCCATCGGCGAGGTCAGTTACCCGTCGATCGTGCAGGCGGACGCGGCCGGCTCCGAACTGCGCATCGTCGGCGGCGGCACCCCAGGGGCCGTACCCGATGAACTTCTACGCGCTCGCCTCCAACCCGAACATCAACTCCATCGAGGACGTCCGCCGCTGGGCCTACACCCGGCCCAACTCGGCGTCCGACGCCCTCACCCGCCTCATTCCCTCACTGGCGGGCGTCGACGCCGGCCAGATCGAACGGGTCGCCTCCGGCGGAATCGGCGAGGGCTTCGCGCTTCTCGAAGCCGGCAACGTCGACATCGCCCTCGTCCCCTCCATCGTCGCCGAACAGCGGCCGGAGGACTTCAAGCTGATCGTCAGCAGCCCCGACTACATGTCGCGGTTCCTGCAGTCGACGATCACCACGACCAAGGACTACGCCGCCAGCAACCCCGGCGTCGTACGAGCCATCAACGCCGGCTATACCGAGGCAGTCGCGTCGATCAAGGCCGATCCTGTTGCGGCAGCTGAGATTTATGCGAACTACACCGGCTTCGACGTGGAGTCGGCCACCGCGGTGGTCGAGCGGGCGTCGTCGGTCGACACGTGGGGCGGCGGGTTCGATACGGCGTCCGTCATGTCCGCGCAGGACGGAGTGGAGGCGTCGGGCAGCGATCGTGAACCCGATTTCTGCACCCTGTTCGACCCGGACTTCCTGGCCGAGGGAGTCACGAACGACATGCCCGACGACTGCGAATCCTGACCACAATTTCCCACCACCAGAAGGTAGCGACGTGACGCAAACATCGGTTCGACCTCACCAAGACACCACCTCGGCCATCGCCGTCGCCTCCTCGGTGTCGAGACACTTCGGCGACGTGACGGCCCTGCACGAGATCGACTTGTCCATCGGCAGAGGTGAATTCGTCTCCGTAGTCGGCCCCAGTGGCTGCGGCAAGTCGACTCTGCTCGAGGTGTTCGCAGGCCTCCAGGATCACGACGGCGGCACCGTGCAGATCGACGGTCGGCCGTTGACCGGACCCCGCTCCAAAACTGCGGTGATCTTCCAGGAATCGGCGACGCTGCCCTGGAGGACCGTCCGCGACAACGTCGCGTTCGCTCTCGAAGTCCGGGGTGTCGGCAAGCGGGACAGGCGAGCGCGCGCCGACGAGTTGCTGAACACTGTGGGGCTGTCCAAGTTCGGCGACCACTACCCCACTCAGTTGTCGGGCGGCATGCGCCAGCGTGTGGCCATCGCGCGCTGCCTGTCCATGGAGCCCGACCTCATTCTCGCGGACGAGCCTTTCGGCGCACTCGACGAGCAGACGCGGTTGGTCATGTCGTACGAGCTTCTCAAGATCGTCGAAAAGCTCACGTGCGGAGTCCTGTTCATCACCCACAGCATCCAAGAAGCAGTACTGCTCTCCGATCGCGTGCTGGTGATGAGTGCGCGGCCCGGCCGATTCATCGACGAGGTGGACATCGATCTCCCTCGCCCACGATCCGAAGACGTGCTGGCCAGTCCTGACGCTGTGGCTCTGCACGAACGCATCTGGTCACGGCTGCGGGACGAGGCCAAGAAGACGATGAGCATCGAACCATGAGTGCCCCCACGCGCGAGAGCACGCGCGCCTCCGTGGTCCCCGGATACGTCCGGCCCGCCCCCTCCACCCAACTCGGTCTCCCTGCCTGGGGATGGACGGTGCTCATCCTCGTCGCGGCACTGGTGGCCATCGACATCTCGGCACGGTTCTTCGCCTCACCGCTGGACATCGTTCCGGTGACCGACATGATCTCGACGTCGCTGGGCCTGCTGACCGACCCTGACTTCCTGATCGACGAGTTGGGCCGAACGTTAGGCATCATCGTCCTCGCCTTCGTGCTCAGCTCCGTACTCGGTGTCGCCGCCGCGTACGTGCTGTGGCGGTACGAGCTGTGGGACAGAGCATTTCAGCCGTATCTCAACGTCTACTACGCCGTCCCGACGTTTGCGCTCTACCCCATCATGGTGGTGTTATTCGGTGCTGGCGTGGCACCGATCGCCATTCTGTCGACCATCTTCGCCTTCGGTGTGGTCGCGTTGAACGCGCGCACCGGTTTCAACGCGGTGTCGCCGATCGTCACCAAGCTGGGAACCACACTGATGCTCACGCGGTGGCAGTACTTCCGGTCGGTGCTGCTGCCGTACGCGCTGCCGAGCATCGTGACCGGACTCAAGCTGGGGCTCTCATATGCCGTCATCTCCGTGTTGGCCAGTGAGTTCATCCTCTCGACTCAAGGCCTGGGCCACTTCATCTCCATCGCCTACGACGGGTTCGACATCGCCGACATGTACGCCGGAATCCTCATCGTGGCGCTGATCGCTTTGCTCTCGACCTCGCTGATCTCTCTCGCGCTCAACCGATTCGATTGGAGGCGCCGCTGATGAGCAGCACCTTGGACAGAGTAGCCACCGTCCCAACAGTTCCCCCGAAGGTGACCTCGTCTGCGGGCCGCACCAACGCCCGACGGTTCCTCCCTCCTCTGGTCGTGGCCGTCGTCGCGGTCGTGATCTGGTGGGTCGCGGCGGTTCTCGTCGACAGTCTCATCTTTCCGACGCCTGCCGAGGCCATGGCCTCACTCGTCGAGGACCTGGGCAAGGCCGACTTCCGGGCCAATGTCGGCGACTCCCTGCGCATCCTCGTGCTCGCGTTTCTCGCCAGCACAATCGTGGGCTCACTGCTCGGCCTGACACTGGGACTGAGTCCGTTCTGGACCCGAACCATCGCCCCGATCGTCTACTCGATCAACAGCATCCCGAAGATCGTGCTGTACCCGATCTTCCTGTCGTTCCTCGGCATCGGCGCATTGAGCCGATTCGGCTTCTCCTTCTACGCCGCCTTCATCCCGATGTTCCTCGTCGCGGTCGAGGCGACGGCATCTGTCCAGAGAATCCACCTGAAGATGGCGGCGTCACTGCAAGTGAGCTGGCCCAGATTGATTCGCCAGATCGTGATTCCTGCAGTGCTACCGGCGTTGGCGACGGGTATGCGCATGACCTTCGGCTTGGCGTTCCTGGGACTGCTTCTTGCCGAGATGTTCTCGTCGTCCAGCGGCATCGGATACGAACTTCTGCGCAACGTCAGCCTGGTACGGATGGAAAACATCATGGGTACGGTTGTGTTGATTCTGGTCATGGCACTGCCGCCCACGATTGCGCTGCAGTGGTTGGAGAGCCGCATCACCTCGAAATACGGCAGTCGGTGAAGGAGCCGCGCGTATCGATGCCTCGGATCGATTGTTAAGCCCAACGTACCAAGCAGTCCCAGGCGATGACACTCGCCCAAGGCGGTCACGATTATGGCACGAGAAAAGTAGTAATTCACCGACAGCCCGAGGTAATTGTATAATCAGACCGTCGCGGGCGGCAACGCCTTCAAGGGCGATACGGTACAGGAAGAGCGCCCAACTTTTTCACCCATCATTTTTCATTGCGTCAGCGTGATGTGAGCACTTTTGGTAGTAGATTCACCTCACTGCTGCGGCTTATGCGTTATTAGTCTATCTTCAGAATCAATTATATGAATATTGTGACCTGGCGGCCAAATGGGATCAACTCGAACTGGCAAAAAGCTCATAAAACAACCTAAGTTTCACCAGCGCTGAACTGAGTTCACACGACCGCATGAACACATTTCCTCGCCGATAGTTGCGGTCGATCCACTCAGAATAAGATGCGCTCGCGACAAAGCCCGCCCCATAATCCAGTCCTATTTTTCCGGCCAGTCCAACTCGACGCTGAAATCCGCTTGAATATTCGATGCAATCTCAATGAACTCGGCGGCGCGATAAGGGTCATCTTCCAGTAGTGCACCAGCTGAACGGAGTGCGATCGCCATACCTACCTCAGGCTCCACATTACGGACGTAGCGCATCAGCCAGTCGGCATCTATGGAATCACCTTCGTTTGAGCAAAGCAGCTGGATGTCAACATCCACCTCGCCCAAATTAATCTCACTCTGGTTAGCGTTCAAAATCGCGAGCGCACTCGACATCGAGGCACGAACCCCTTTTGGAACTACAGTTAAATCGACTTGCTGATCTTCAACCGGCAAAGGCAAGTTCATTAAAATCCTGGCACGTAAATACTTCCACTGATTTTCTAGGTCCGTAGTTACTGCGCCCATTTCTACCAGTAAAATATTAGCATTGCGGTCCACAATTTTTCGGGAGTTACCATAAGCCGCCATCAAAGTTAGCGAATTACTGTTCGGAAGGGAGCCTTTCCAGGGCATCCACATTGGCCAAAGAGGCCCACCATTACTTATCCAGTCAACAGTCGACAGTTCTAACTCCAGATGCTCAAATTCTACCCGGACGTGTTCATCCAACTTACCGATGTCGCTGTACGACCAGAGCAGCACGCTCGAAAAGAATGACACAATCTGCCTCAACTCAACAGATGCCGATCCAGTACCGGCCGCATCTATGTTTGAGATCATCTGCCGAACTATCTCCGTTGCCTGACTGATGCTATCGCTGGAATCCGAAGCAGACCCGTGGCGAGCTTGGAACCCGCCACCGAGAAGCAAGTAACCTGACTCCGCGACGTCAGATTGGAAGGGTAAATCCCAATCATATTCACTATCAGGGTCCTTGCGATTGACCGGCAACTCCTTACTAACGTCGATACCAGCCATCCACCGCCTCTCTGCCGTCTCCCATTCCTCAATGCCTCCAAACTTTCCATCAAAAGAAAGTTCCGCCAGTCGCATCAACTGGCGCCCTGCCAAAGAATCATCTCCCCTATATTCTGCCAAGAAATTCGCATTGTCAAGGCATGACTTAATTACCCAGGGTAGCCCTCTAATTCTTGGGAATCTCGCAGGAGCAATACTGGAAAAACTTAACAAGACTTCACCTAGGGCCTGAGAACTCGGAGCAGAGTAGAACTGTGCGATACATCGAAAAATTTTCCAATTAACGTGTCCACCTTCCGACTCCAACACCCACGCCAGACGATCATGACTCTGCGATACTGGCATGAACGTCTGATTAAACCAGTTGCGCTCGAAGTGCGGGACTTCCCCCTTGCCTCGCCCGACATAAATTGGACACTCCGCCGATTTATCAAAGTTTTGCAAATAGGACAGGGTAAACAACCAATCACATTCACCGGAGATTTCATCTAGATCAATATCGAACTCGTTGCGACGTTGCAGTGCTCTGATCAAAGTCACCGGATCACATTGCAGAATTTTGTCGGACAACAAGCTACCCAGCTTATCGTTCATAAGGTCGATCGCTATTTCTGCAACAATGCTCACTAAACTGACCGAGGCTGATTTTACAAAATCTACGAGGTAATCCCAGTCGTCCTCAGCGGTATGCGCAAGGCCCAAGCTAACCATTAGACCTATTCGATTTCGACGCGTCGATAAATCGCATTCGGTTGAATCGCGCGCAACCTCCCGAACCATCTTCAACGCCGAAATCTCTCCCGTGCTTACGATTTTAGCTAAACGGTAACTTTGAGGACCCTTTACCAAATCTAACGCGGATTTAGCTAAACCGCGGGCATACCTGGGCTGCGAATCGCAACTGCCGTCGTACAGAATGTCGATAGCCAAGACACTCCCCGGTCGCGCCAAATTTGAGATGCCCTGCTGAGTGTTCAAATCGCTGCAGAGCAAGACTAACTCTGCGCGAAGGGTTTCACGGTCTGCAAAAATCCCGCCAGCGACAAACAAGGAAACATTACGCCAGTACGAACTAGGTGCCAACCGGCCCAACGTGGGAACAATTACATCTTCCTTAAGATTTAGTACATAGTCAGCTGCCATGAATTCCTGCAAGCTCCGCAGTTCGAATCCTATCTTATCGGAAGTGACTCGCGCCAGGAACACCAATCGTTCTGTCACCAGGCGCGAGAAATCTCTTTGCAGTTTTTCAATTTCCTCTTGGTCATGCCCCTGAGATCGTAAACGTTCGGATATTAACTCGGAAAATTCGTCGTCGGAGATCGTCGCGGAAGTTCCTCCAGCGGAAGAACCGCGCCGTTGGAGCAGCTGGCCGACATGACGATGAAGATAGTCCACATCTGACTCAAATTTTTGCAGAAGTTCAGCTAGTTCACCTCCTTTTTCTTGTTCGCGCTGAGTAATAACTTTATAATATTGAGAAAATAGCCGCCATCGCTCCCTCGGCGCGTGGCCGAGCTTCTCTAGCAGAACTGTGAGAATAGTTACTTGCAGAGGAGTTTCAAGTAGTCGCGCTGTCGATGGTTCATCGATTGCACGTTCCAATCGTTTAAGAATTCGATCGAAATGCGGAGTGCCAATTCCGTGACGCAGCCCAATTAACCCCTCTCCGTATCTAAGTGCAGCAGAAGCGTCTAACGGCGCAAGAATGAACTCGATAAACTTGTCTGGCGGAAATTCGTCACTGTATCCCTGAGGGCGGGTTGTCGCGATAACTGCAACGTCGGCATTTACCGTCGTTGCCATTAGAAAGAAGTCAGAAATCGCGGTCATAACTACGCGTCGATTGCTAGAATTTGGGACTTCGTCAAGGCCGTCTATCAGAATGATCCACGGATAGGAGCGCAACCATTTAATGACATTTGCGCTGGGCACGGTGTGGCCACCCCTATAAGATACTCGCTCTGCGATAAAATCAATGAGGGAGCGGTTTTCGTTTTCCGCCAAATAGTCTGCAAAATCGGTCAAGATGACTCGAAATGGCCACCTCCTTGCCTTAATTGCCGGAATGGCTATCTCCCGGCAACGGTTGTTAAGCTTTTCAACTGCCTCGGCGATATTGTCGGCCCTGGACGCGGGGGTTGATTCAATAAACTTAGCTCGATACATTTGCGCAAGCCATTGAGTCGCTGTACTTTTTCCCTGACCTGGCCCTCCTATTACAACTGCTCGACGAGTCCCATGGATATCCTCTGCCGAGTGCATCTCGTTGAATATCCCGACAAGTTGTCCCACTAGACCAGTTCCACTTGGTTGAATGAGAGCATGGCGCGGATCGAAGGCGGAGGTGCGTCCGGAGACAATTGCCGGCAAATCGATTATCACATCAGAAACGCTGACGTTTTGATCGGTAACAGTGCCCGCCTGAGTCAGGTTTAGATAGTTATCGTCCTTGAACGAACGCGCAGCATGGGTATGAATCGCCGCCGAAAATAGATCATCTTGCCATTTGAGGTCTTCCATCAACTGGTTAAGAATATCTCCAGGTGTGATGAAGGCAGCATATCGTACCCGTACGCTTTGAGAAGCGTCTAGCCTTGCCCTTATCTCATCGTAGTCCCAGACGCACCAGTCCTGGACCGGAAGGCTTAGCGTCTCGATCTCAGATTTAATCAAGGAAAGAATCTTGTCTTTCCCACCGCCGGCAGCCGCTGAAAGGCGGACGTTTGTCGCAAACAGAATAAATTGCGGCTTCGGCTCGCGTGATTTTGTTTCATTGGACCAGTCAGCGAGCTCCTTCTTTACTTCTGCCCCTAGCCACGAAAAATTCGCCTTGGGTGTGCCCGGGTGGAGACAGAATTTTGCCTGAACCACACCATAGCCGTCCCAATTCGAGGACGATCCGAACGACTGGCATGGCCCTGTCCACGTGGCTTCCCTACCTCCATCCGGGCCATCACCGAACGTCGAAAGACCTGCGCCGACGTGCACGGCGGCCAGCGCCTGCACCATGTGCTCGAAATTCCGTGAGCCGAGTCCGTCCAGAATATAGTCCACCGGTCGATTATGCTATACGGTCACGATCTTTGTATAGTCGTCCAAGATCTTCGGTGCCTCGCTTGGAAGCTTAGGGGTTGTGACGCCCTCCGCCCTCCGATCGGAAAACTTGTTTGTGGGAGGCCGGGATACTTCTGCATTTCAGGCCGCTAGGATCGCTTAATACCCGGATGGTTGCTGTTTTCCACGTTGAATCATGGAATTCCCCTCCGCCTCAGTGCCATCAATTTGCGTCGCGGGTGAAAGTCACTGACACAGGTTTCGCTTAGAACCTGGGAATCGAATGCTACGAACTGCCCTACAAGGCTGAACACCCTCGACTGAGGTTGGTCGTGCATATTGCCCTTGAACCCTTCACAAACGAAGGCACACGCGTCCATAGATTCTTCCCACCTCCAGGGTTGAGATTTGCATCTTCTGTTGACAAGTAGTCAAACTTCGTCAACATGACGAAGGGTTCTCGCCGCCCACGGCCTGTGTGCAGTGGTGTCAGCACCGCAGCTATGACCTGCATGTCCTCGACGACGGTGTGGAGGTGGACCTGGATTGGTGGAACGGCCACCTCGACCGGGCTGGGCACGATCTTCGGCTTCGCGGCCGCAACCTCGACGGCGAAATCGTCGAGTACGGCAATGCCACAATCCAACGCAACGATCTTCGCATCAGCACCGATCTAGCTGTAGGCGAGCATGATTCACTCGGTCTGCTGTTTCTGTGCGCCGCCTGGCAGGGTAGTCACAAACATCGCCGAGCGGCGCGGCGATTCCCCGACGTCATGAACCCGCATCTCACACACCCCGATGAGAATCCCGTCGCCAAGACTCTCGCAGTGCTCGACTACTGCGTCCGAAACCGCGAGTTGCCCGAGCACCCGACTGAAACTCGCTCGGGATGGCCGGACGCTCCGGGCGTCGGTGTCTCACTGATGGCCACATTTCTGTGGGCGGTGAACGCCTCGGTCTACGGCGGCCCGGCCCAACTGATCGACCAATACGGAGTCTCGACCCTCATCCATGAAGGGTGGCTCGAAGACCCGTCCGTCACCGGCTTCACTCGTCGCCGCTACGACCGCTACGTCGAACTCATCACGAGCTGGGCCAACGAGATCGACACCCGACCCGAACTCGTCGAGATGTGGCTCGTGCAGCGATGGAGCGCCCGACTCGACGACGCACGATTCGGCAGCTACAACGCACCCACCTTGTTCTGAAAGGGCCACCACAATCTCGTTGTAGCGTCAGCGGATGATCCAACTACTGACTCCGCTCTCGTTGACCACGCCGCACAATCTGGTCAAGACGTCGTATCTGGTAGGTGAACTCGCCGACTCGATTCATCGCGGTCGGAGCACGGACTGGCTACGAGCCGCGAGTATCGACTTCGATGGCTTCGCCGCCGAACGCGCCGGAGTACGCGAACGCTGGGGTGTTCCCTCCCAGGTCTTCTGGTACACCTCGGGCGAGTACTACATCGGCTCGCTCGTGCTGCGCCACCGCCTCACCGAGGACGAAGGCGGTGGACACATCGGCTACCACGTCGTGTATCCCTGGCAGCGCAACGGCCACGCCACCCGAATGCTTCGACTGGCCCTCAACGGGTGCGCAGACCTGGGAATCCCGCGCGCACTGCTGACGGTCTCACCCGACAACCCAGCATCGGTGACAGTCGTCGAACGCAACGGAGGCATCCCCGACGGCCTGAACCACGAGGGCGAAATGCGCTTCTGGATCGACACAACCAAGCATTGACGGGTATGGCTCCTGCGAGAGCGAACATTCGAAGGTTGTCAGATCACCATGCCCCTTCTATGGTTATCCGTAATTACGGAATAACGGATGGGAGAACTCGATGCGCCGCTCGACCTGGATCTCGACAACCTGTGCAGCCGTGCTTCTGGTGGGTGGATGCGCTACTGACACCGACACAGCGGCAACGACCACCACTACCCCAACCCCGGAGGACTGCGCTCCTGTCACTTCCACCGACCTCGCTACCAAGGACGGGTGGATCGGACTGATCGACCAAACGCCCAACACCGTCAGCCTCGTCATCGACGACGGCCGCGGCCGAACCGTCGAACATCGAGCCGACCAAGAGCAGGTACTCGCATCCGCGATCAAGGTCGTGCATCTCGCCGCCTACGCCCAGGCAGTCGCGAACGGCTCCATCGACCCCAACGAGCAAGTGGCCCTGTCGGATTGGGAGCGCTGGTACGTACCCGGTACCGACGCCAACGCTCATCCGAATGCTTTGACCCGGTTGGGCATTGCCAACGCCGGCACCAACGCAACCGACCCCAACGCCACGGTCCGCATCGACGACATGGTCTCGGCCATGATCCAGGAAAGCGACAACTCGGTTCCCGACTACCTCCGCTACCGACTCGGCGATCAAGCACTCGTCGACGCCGCAGCCGCAGGAGGTTGGGAGAACTTCGAGGCACCGAGCATGGTGGCCGACATGCTCTCGGTCTTCGATCCCGAACTCGCCGATGCAGATACCTGGGAGACCGCTCAGAAGTGGGCATTCGACCCGCAGTTCCGGGCCCAGGTCGAGGCGTCCGTGCAAGTGCCGACCTACGAGGACCAGGTCGCCCGGGTCGAGAGCAGTTTCCGCGGCGGTTCGGCCGAAGAATTGAACGGAATGTATCGCGCCTTCACGGATGGGACATACGGAGCAGCATCCGACACCATTGTGCGCCAATTGGAATGGCAGCCCGCAGGTGACGGCGTTCTCGGTGTCGGGTTCAAAGGTGGCAGCCTCCCCGGTGTACTGACCCAGGGATTCGAGCTGCGCCGTAACGACGGAACAGTCGCCACGGCAGTGTGGCTGATCGATGGCCTCCCCGCGGACAGATTCGATCAGGCCATGACCCAGTTCGGCGTACAGCAGCAACTCATCGTCGAGGCGATGCTCTCGCCCGAGGTTCTCGACCGGATAGCCTGCGTGGTGTGAGCGCAGAGTTCGAATCGAGACTGGCAGAGCTGGAAGCCCGCGTCGCCGAGCTGGAGCGACGCGACACTCCCCAGCAGCTCCAGGCCGCCCCGTCGACCGGCGGCATGATCGCCTATCAAGGCGACGTCCATCTGCACGGCACCGTCCGCTGGGACATCGGCTACTCCCCCGACGCCATCGTGGAACTACCGGTTCCCTCCGCATCGGAAGTGCTTGCTGCTCTGGGACATCCGGTGCGACTGCAGATCGTGCGTACGCTGCTACGAGGACCCGCGAACGCTGCAGATCTCCTCGCAGCAGTGGGACTCGGCTCGTCCGGTCAAATTTATCACCACCTCAAGACGCTGAGTTCGGCGAATATCGTGGAGCAGCAGGGCCGCGGAGACTATCGAATCGCAGCCAAACGAGTTGTGCCGCTCCTGGTTTCGATGCTCGCCGCCGCGGATATCGCAGGCGATCTAGGGACCTGACCGCCTATGACACCGCGTGTCAGGGAACGAACAACACACCCAAACCGGGGACCAGAGCGTTCGACGCTTCAGGATTCTCGCGGTCATGGGTGACCGTCACGACCACCGGACCTGCACCCGTCCGAGCCGTCACCTCGGTCGGCAGGCGGTAGGCCTGCGGACCACCCTGATTGGCCGGCTGCGTCCGATCGATCTCGTCGTTCCAGTGCCGCAAGCCTTCGGAGCCCACTTCGCCGGTGGACAGATTGCGCCAGTTGACCGTCAGGTGCCGGTAAGCGAACTGGTAGTAGTACGGCCGGATGTCGGCGGCCGAGAAGCGCACCTCACCCGGCTTCTCGCCGACCACCGCGCGAATCGGAATGGTCTGAACAAGTCCGCCGGGAACGCCCGCAGGGACGAATTCCGGCCCGGTGACGACAGGCACCATCAGTACCGACTCTTGCGGCGCAGCGGTTGCAGTACCGGCACCCATGCCGAAGACCAGGGGGACGGTCAGCGCCAGGGCGGCGACACCGCCGCGGATCGATTTCTTCATCGAGTTGCCTTTCGTAGGTGCGATCAGGGCACGTAGATCAAGCCTTTGCCCGGGATCAGCGTGTCGGCGTAGGGCTCGCCGTCGTAGTAATCGCGGTAGTGGGTCACGGTGATCTCGACCCAGCCACTTCCGGTGGGCAGAGCTACTTCGCGCGGGTACTGCTCACTGTGTAGCGGCGGCAGGTCGTTGGTCGGGCCCGGGTTGGGGTTGTCCTGCCAATGCCGCAGTCCCGCGCTTCCACGGAAGCCGATGTCCCAGTTTCGCCAGTTCACACCGAGACTTCGGTACGGATACTGGTCTGCATACGGCGCGATATTCGCCGCGGACAACAGCAGAACACCCGGCTCGGTACCGACCGTGGCCTTCATCGGAATGGTCTGGAACAGCCCACCGGGCACGGCACCGGGTGCGATCTGGAAACCGGTGACGACCGGAATCTGGAGGAGCGTGGTCTGCGGCGCTGCCGCGGCCGTTCCCGCGCCGATGCCCAGTAACAGGGGGATCGTCAGTGCGATCAATACGACCGCTCGCCGCAATGTTTTTCGCATACAGCGCGCCTTTCGCTCATGTCGCACGGCGAGATACCGGATCGCACGTGACACCGGACCAAGAACCCCAGGTTGAACCTGAAACATCAAGTGGTTCTTGAGTGTTTACCCGACCCACCCTCGCAGCCAAAGCGACAAAAGGACCGCTCGGATACCGATTCGTGACGGGGTCGTGACACGAACGACGTTAACAGACCACTTGGACCGTTCGATTCAAAGATCAGAGGTGATGCACTCCGCAGCCACCGGTGAGGACCATCGAATGAGGCAAGTCCGCACAATCGTGGCCACAGGCGCGCTGATTGCCGCTACTGCTTTCGCAGCCACGGCCTGCGGCTCCGGCGAGCCGGTGAGCAACCTACCCGCACCGGCCACCAGCGCAGCGGCTGCTCCGTCGGCGAACGGATACTCCGACTCCGACGGTGGTAGTGGCTCGGGCGGAATCGCACAGGCTCCCGACATAGTCACCCCAGTACAAGCAAGCCCCACCGCCGCGGGCACTTCAGCCGTAGCGCCCGCGCCCAACCGCGACGATGTCAACGTCGATGCACGCGACTTCGAGCAAGCCGGAGGACAGTACTTCTTCCAGTCCCCCAGCGGGAACGTGTTCTGCGGATTCAGCTCCTCCAATGCGCCCGGGACCATCGTGGGCTGCCAGGTCCGCTACTCGGTGCCGGGCAACACCGGCCGCGAGTGCCTCAACACCGAGAACAACACCTACGGGGTGAAGATCAACCAAGACGGCACCGTCGAACAGATCTGCACCAATCAGGGCATCTTCGTCGGCGGACCTGAACGCCCTAGAGTCTTGGAATACGGCCAGGTCATCGGAGTGACGGGCACCTTCTGTCGCTCCACCGAGGCCGGCATCACCTGCTACGACGGCGACCGAGGCTTCATGATCTCCCGCGACGTCAACATCGCATTCTGATGAAGCAGTTCTCGAAACTCACGCTGACCGCAGTTCTCACCACTGCGGCACTGACGGCATGCGGGAATCAGGATGCACCCGCCGCCGCTCCCCCGACGAGCGCTGCCGCACAGATACCCGCATCTCCGCAGGCGACCGTTGCCGCGCCGACCGACTCCACCGATGGCGACGCGAAAGGTGGGACAGAAGCGCCACAGGCGACCGAATCGAACCCGACCGCTGCCGATCCCGCGAACAACACCGCACCCATCACCCCCGTCGACCCTGCCCGATACAGCGCGTACGGCAATCAGGTGGGCTGGAAGTCGCCGTCGGGCAACATCTATTGCAAAATCGGCGACAGTGAATTCTCGTCCGGTTGCCAAGCTGCGGATGCTCCGATCCCTGATGGCGCGAACTGCGTCACTCCGTCGTTCACCATCGACCAACTCGGCAAGGGCTTCTACATGACCCCGGGGAAGGTGACTCCGACCTGCTTCAACCAAGGCGAATTCGGAGTCGAGAACGCACAACCGTTGGAATACAACACATCCATCACCTTCAATGGCTTCACGTGTTTCTCTCGCGTCGAAGCGATGATCTGCGACGCGGGCGGCGGACACGGATTCGTGCTGTCGATGCAGCAAGCCACGTCCAACTGATTGCGCTGAGCGAGCCCTATCCTGACGGGCCTCGTCGTAGCCCGGTAGTCGATCTACCCGACCGCGGTGCCCTCGAGTTCGACCAGCAAACTGGGAATCGCGAGCCGAGTGACCCCGAGCAGGGTGCTGGTGGGCTTCACGCCCGCCGCACCCAGTCGCGCTGCCAAGTCGCCGTAGTGCGGCAGCAACGCGTCGACATCGGTGGTGTAGACGTTGAGCCGGACGAGGTTTGCCAGGGACATATTCGCTTCGGCAAGAACGGCTTCCATGTTGTCGAGGCACAGGGACAACTGCGCGCCCATGTCGTCGGGGTGCTGAGGTGAGCCGTCATCACCCGTCGCTGTTTGGCCGGAGAGGTAGAGCGTCCGCGACTGCCCCGAGACGACCTCCCCCTGGTTGAATCCCATGTCCACCGACCATCGCACCGGGTTGACTGCCGTTCGTTCCATCGCCGCGCACTCCATTCGATCGTTCGGGTGTGTGTGCACCGTCGAGCCTTGCATGGAATCCGGACATCTTCGGCGGTATGGGTCCAAACAATCACGGGTACCAACAGCTTTCAGGGGACATCCCGCTGATCAGCGGGCGTTCTCCCGCCTGCCCTCGGTCACGAAGTCCTTCAGATCGGCCCGCCTGGTCATCTCCCAGTAGTCGACGATGCGCCACGGCAATGTCGAGACCACGCGTCCGGCGTCGTTGCGGTACCAGTTGTCCATGCCGCCGTGCGACCAGATCATCTTCGCGTGCGCCTCGTCGTGCTTGCGGACGTACTCCGCCTCCACGTCGGCCTTGCACTCGATGGCTCCGATTCGCTTGTCCACCATGTCGATCAGCACATCGACGATGTAGCGCACCTGGCATTCGGCGATGGTGATGTAGCTGCCCCCGTGGCCCAATACCGTTCCGGGACCGCAGGTGATGAAGAAGTTCGGAAAGTCCGGGACGGTGATGCCGAGGTACGCGTGCGCATTCTCCGGGCCCCAGACATCGCGGATGGACTCCCCCGATCGTCCGCGCACGTCGATCGGCGTCAACAGCTTGTGCGTCTCGAAGCCCGTCGCGAGAATCACCACATCCACCTCGGTCTCCGAACCATCCCGTGCCACAACCGAGTTGGCGGTGATGGACGAGACTGCGTCGGCGATGAGAGTGACGTTGTCGCACTTGAGCGCGGCATACCAGCCGTTGTCGAGAAGCATGCGCTTACCGAAGGGCGGGTAATCGGGAAGCGATTTCTCGATCAGGTCCGGCCTGCCGTCGAGCTCGGCTTCGATGTAGCGGGTGAATACCCGTCGATGGGCGTCGTTCATGAGGTTGATCGAGCGCTGCGGATGCTCCCACTCGGGATCGACCTGCAGCGAGCTGTGCACGCGGTCGTTGAAGTTCCAGGCCAACCTGGTCCGGTACCAGAGCCGGTACAGCGGAACGACATCCATCAGGTAGTTGGCATCGTCGCCCATCTCGGTGAAGTACACGTCACTCGACGACACCCACTGCGGCGAACGCTGAAAGACCGTCGCATGCCCCACCGTCGACGCGATGGCAGGCAGCACCTGCATGGCACTGGCCCCGGTTCCGACGATGGCGACGCGCTTACCGGCCAGCTCCAGATCGGCCGGCCAGTTAGCCGTGTGGAAGATCGGGCCGTCGAACGACTCGAGCCCAGGAATATGGGGCACCTTCGGCCGATTGAGCTGACCGGTCGCGGTGATCACCACGTCGGCGGTCAACGTCTCGCCGTCGACCGTCCTGACGGTCCAGCCCTGTCGCTGCGCGTCGTACTCGGCCGTCGCCACCTCGGTGTCGAATCGAATACGTTGCCGCAGATCGTGTTCGGACGCGACATCGCTGAGGTACTGCCACACCTCGTCGCGCTTGCCGAAGTGGGTGCTCCACGCCCGCGGCGCGAAGGAGTACGAGTACAGGTGACTGGGGGTGTCAACGCCGGCACCGGGGTAGGTGTTCTCGAACCAGCCGCCGCCCACGTCGGAGTTCTTCTCGAGCACCGTGTGTTTGATGCCCGCCTCGTGCAGCTTGATGGAAGCGAGCATGCCGGAGACGCCGGCACCGATCACGATGACCGACAGATCGTTCGGAGCCGCCACCGGGGTATCCGACGTGGTGAAACCCATGTCCTCGGCGACCATGACACCGAACTTGGGAGGAACCTGCTCACCGACGGCCACGCTGATCATCTCGACGAGGTGCTCCGAATCGGGCGAGGGCACCGCCATCGGCGCGCCGTCGTGGAACGCGCAGATCGCATCGAGGGCCGCGGAACGGATGCGGTCGGCAACTACGTCGTCGAATCCGCCCGTGTCGTTGTTGTCCATGCCCCGACTGCGCGTCGGGCGATACGGATCGGCGAGCCACATGGGATCGCCGGTCAACTGATAGAGCACCGCCACCAGCGTGGGCAGGTTGGCCGCGGTGAGAGCCCGCGAGAGCCGGCCCCGATCTACTCCACCCACGGTCTCCGCTGCCGTTGCTGCGCCTGTGGACACCGGTACCTCCTGTTGCGAGCTGCTCCATCCGACTGCGACAACTCAACTAACCATGGTTAGGCAATTTTGCGCAAGGGATTCGCGATCTCGAAAATAACTGGAAATCGAGCCTTGACAATGTGGCCCACGCCACACGATGCTTCATGGCACTACCTAACAGCGGACAGGCGAAGGGAAACACCCATGGAACTCACCGAGGCGATGCGCACCACCGGCACCTGCAGGCGGTACCTCAGCGATCCCGTTCCCGACGAGGTGTTCAAGGCCGCGTTCGACGTCGCCCGCTTCGGCCCGCAGGGCGGCAACCGTCAGCCCGTGCGGTGGATAGTCGTACGCGACGCCGCCCGCAAGCAAGCCCTCGCCGATCTCTACCTCCCGATGTGGGACGCCTACTTCGCCGGCATCACCGGCGGAACCGTCGCCGTCGGCGCATTGCCGAAGACCGTGCAGGACGCCGACTACTTCGCCCGCCACCTCGCCGAGGTACCCGCCATCGTGGTGGTCTGCGCCGCACTGGACGGACTGCACCCCACCGACCACGAACTCGGCCGACTCTCCGTCGTCGGCGGCGCGTCCATCTACCCGACCGTCCAGAACCTCTGCCTCAGTCTGCGCGATCAGGGCGTCGCGACCGCGGTGACGACGTTGCTGTGCCACGAGGAACCCGCCATTCGCGAACTGCTCGGCATCCCGGACGACTACATCACCGCCGCGCACATCGCCGTCGGCTATCCGGAGAAGTCGTTCCCGCGCAAGCTCACCCGTGATCCGGTGGAGCAGATCGTTGCGGCAGAGACATTCTCGCAGCCGATGTTCGACTCCGCTGCACTCTCCCCTGCCCTTTAACAGCTCGCACCTCGAGGAGTCCGCCGTGCCCGGTACTGCCATTCACCACCGCTCCCCCATCGGCCGCGCCACCATCGGCGATCAGCTTCGTCGCCACGCGCGGACTCAGCCGAACAAGGTTGCGTTCATCAGCTACGCGGCGGACGGCACCCGCGAGGTCACCACGTACGGCGAACTCGACTCGCGAGCAAACCAGTTCGCCAACCTGCTGGTCGATCTCGGGGTGCGCTCGGGTGACCGCGTCGCATCGATGGCTCGTAACAGCGTCGACGTGGTGGTGGCGTACTACGGAACCCTCAAAGCGGGTGCGGCCTTCACCGGCATCAACGTGATGTATCGCGCCGCCGAGGTGAAGCACCAACTCGAACACGCGGAACCGACTGTGGTGGTGGCCGATCCGGCCTACGCCGAGATCATCTCCTCGGTGAAGCCGGACACCACCACCTTGGTGACCTTCGGTACCGAATACGCTGCACTGACGGCGAACACCCCGTCCACCGAGCCGGGCGTCGAGATGGACGAGAACGACGTCGCGATGGTCATCTACACCTCCGGAACCGAAGCGGCGCCCAAGGGCGTGATGATTCCGCACCGCAACTTCCTGATCTCCACCGCTCCCGCGTGGAGTTGGGGTCTGCGCACCGGACCGGAGGACACCTGGCTGTTCGTCATGCCGTTCCACACCATCGCCGGACTCGGCTCGATGACGACCCTGACGCTGATGGGTGCCACCCTTGTACTGCCCGCGACGGTCGACCCGGCTCAATCGCTCCGCATCATCGCCGCCGAGAAGATCTCCGTCATCGCGCAGACCCCCACGTTCTACCTGGCCCTGGCTCGCGACGCACAGTTCGGCCCCGAGTCCGTCAGCCAGGTCAGGCGCTGCCTCACCTACGGTGGCCAGGTGTCACCGCACACGATCAGCGCCTGGGCCGCCGCGGCACCCGAGGCCATCTGGGGCACCTACTGGGGACAGTCCGAACTCTCGCAGCTCGGCTCGGTCGGCTGGTTCACGACACTCGACGACATTCCCGACGGCGACGCGTCGTGGATCGGCAAGCCCGTCACCCATCTCGAGATCAAGGTCGTCGACCCTGCGGGTAACGAGAGCGAAATCGGTGAATTGCTCTGTCGCACTCCATCGGTGATGCTCGGCTACTTCAAGGACCCCGAGCGCACCGCCGAAGTGTTCCGGGACGGCTGGGTACACACCGGCGACATGGTGCGCATCGACGCCGACGGCAACTTGTTCTTCTACGATCGGATGAAGGACATGATCAAGTCGGGAGGGATGAACGTGTCGTCGCAAGAAGTGGAACGCACCATCCACACGCACCCGGACGTGCTGCGTGCCGCCGTCGTCGGAGTCCCCGACCCGTACTGGTCCGAGGCCGTCACAGCCTTCGTCATCGCCCGCGACGGGGTGACCGCCGACCCGGCCGCGATCATCGAGTACTGCCGCACCGAGTTGGCGTCGTACAAGGCACCGAAGTCGGTACACATCGTGGCCGAACTGCCCGTCGACCCGCAGGGCAAGATCCTCAAGCGTGAACTGCGACTGCTGGCGGCGGTGGAGGAGCCCGTATGACGCAGCCGGCTGATGTGAGTCCCCTGCCCCGACAGCTTCGGACGCGCCAACGGCGAGACGACATCGTCGCCAACGCCGCCAACATCTTTGCGCGTGAGGGCTACTCGAATGTGGGGATGCGCGATATCGCCGACGCCGTCGGCATCAAGGGTGCCAGTCTCTACCACCACTTCCCGTCCAAGGAAGACATCCTGTTCGCGATCTGCCTGACGGTCACCCAGGAACCGGCCGAGGAGAACCTGCCGCTGCTTGACGCGGCCGGAACCCCCACCGAACGCCTGTCGTCTCTGGTGCGTGCGCACCTGGTGCATCTGAACCGGCGACGGGTGGAGTACATCGTGGGCCTGCACGAGCTGGCCTCGCTGACGCCCGAGCACCGCACTGTCATCGAGGATTACCGTCGCCAGTATCAGCGACGCGTCCGCGATGTCATCACCGCCGGAATGCGCAGTGGCGAGTTCACCGTCCCGGATGCGCGGCTGGCGTCGTTCGCTCTGACCGACATGCTCAACGGCATCAGCAACTGGTTCCACGACGGCGGCGAACTGAGCATCGAGGACGTCGCCGACAACTACGTCGAATTGGCCGTTCACCGCGTTCTGGGTGCATCACATGGGGATTGACGGTCACTGCGACCCCCGCTTCGTGGCGGTGCGCGACGCGTTGGCCGCCAACCTCGACAGCGGCGAGGAGCTAGGCGCATCCATTGTGGTCGACATCGACGGCCACACCGCCGTCGACCTGTGGGGTGGCTACCGCGATACCGAGCGCCGCCTGCCGTGGGAGTCGGACACGATCACCAACGTCTGGTCGACGACGAAGATGGTGACGTGCCTGGCGGCGCTGATGCTCATCGACCGCGGACAGCTCGATCCGGATGCGCCGGTCGCGACCTACTGGCCCGAGTTCGCGGCCGCAGGCAAGCAGGACATCGCGGTTCGGCACCTGTTGTCGCACACCTCCGGCGTCTCGGGCTGGGACCGACCGTTCAACGAAGAGGACCTCTACGACTGGGAACTCTCGACCTCGCGTCTGGCCGCGCAGGCACCGTGGTGGGATTCGCGCACTACTTCGGGGTATCACGCGGCAAGCCAAGGCCACCTGATAGGCGAAGTTGTCCGCCGCGTCACCGGACAGTCGTTGCGGCAGTTCGTCGCCGACGAGATTGCCGGTCCTCTCGGAGCGGACTTCCAGATCGGTGCCGCGCACAGCGACTGGGATCGGATCGCCGACGTCGTTCCACCGCCCCCGCCGACCGATGACGCCGTGCCCGATCCGACGATGGTGCGTCGCAAGACGTTCCTCGGCCCGTTGGTGCAGGCCTCGTCCGCGAACACCCCGGCATGGCGTGCCGCGGACATGGGTGCACTCAACGGGCACGGCAACGCACGATCGGTCGCGAGAATTCTGTCGGTCATCTCCCGAGGCGGAACAGTGGACGGCGTACGGCTCTTGAGCCCGGAGACCATCGACTCGATCTTCGAGGAGCAATCCGACGGAGTCGATCTGGCCCTGGGCATTCCGTTGCGCTTCGGCCTGGGCTTCGCTCTGCCACAGCACGAATCGATGCCCTATATCCCCGTCGGGAAGATCTGCTTCTGGGGTGGTTGGGGTGGATCGCTGACCGTTCTGCACCCGGAATCGAAGCTGACCATCTCGTACGTCATGAACCGCATGGGGCCGGGAATCATCGGCTCGGACCGGGCGGAGCAGTACGTGCACGCGATTTACGACGGAATGTCATCCACTGATTAGTGAGGACGTCCGAGGGCTACACCCGGCGCGCCGGAACCGTGATTCCCCGCGCATCGAGGATGGGACGCACTCCCTCGGCGAAGTGGTACGCCTCCTCCAGGTGCGGGTAGCCCGAGAGGATGAACTCGTCGAATCCCGCGTCGTGATACTCCCCGATCAGGTTCGCGACCTCCTCGTGTGACCCGACCAGAGCGGTTCCCGCGCCGCCGCGAACGAGTCCGACACCGGCCCACAGGTTCGGGTAGATCTCGAGCGAATCCTTGCTGCCACCGTGCAATGCGGCCATTCGACGCTGTCCCTCGGACTGCGAAGACGAGTGCAGCGCGTGTGCCGCAGATACCTGCTCCTCGGGAAGTTCGTCGAGCAGCTTCTGGGCGACGGCCCAGGCCTCTTCGGACGTGTCGCGGCTGATGGTGTGCAGCCGGATTCCGAAGGTGAGTTTGCGGCCCTCGGCGTCAGCGAGCGCCTGCACCCGCTCGATCTTGGCGCGAGCATCGGCCGGCGGCTCACCCCACGTCAGGTACGTCTGCACCCGCTTGGCGGCGACAGCCAGAGCAGGTTCGGAGGAGCCACCGAACCAGAACTCCGGCAACGGATCCGGAGCCTCGGACACCCGCGCGTCGGCAACCTTGAAGAACTCACCCTCGTGGTCCACCGAGGTCTCGGTCCAAATACGTTGTACGAGTTCGAGAAACTCGTCGGTGCGAGCGTATCGCCGATCGTGGTCGATCCAGTCCCCGAAACGACGCTGCTCCACGTCGTCACCCCCGGTGACGATGTTGAACAACACTCGCCCTTCCGAGAACCGCTGCAACGTCGCGGCCTGCTGCGCCGCCAACGTGGGCGGCGTGAGACCGGGCCGGAAGGCGACGAGGAACTTCAGCCGTCGGGTGCTCTGTAGCAACGCCGCCGTGGTCAGCCATGCGTCCTCGCACCACGTTCCCGTCGGGGTCAGCACGCCCTCGAAGTCGAGCCGGTCCGCGGCCTGGGCCACCTCGGTGAGGTAGCGCAGCGATGGGCGACGAAACCCGGTGGGTTCGCGGAGATTGCCGGATGCGTGGGACGCGCCGACGATGGAGCGGCCGTCGCCTGCGGTGGGAAGGAACCAAAAAATACGTGCGGTCACGAGTGAAACTCCTACGACGTGGTCGGTGATCAGTTGGTCGAGGCGGTCGCGTCGGCGATGGCGTCGTTGTAGCGCGTGTCGACGAAGTCTGCGAACGTGTTGCCGCCGGGGATACTTCCGCTCTCGACGAATACATCGAAAAGCGCCTGCTCGGACTCGATCACAGTGTCATCCAATGCGATTGCAGGTCGCTGACTTCGCCCCTGCGCCAATTCACCCGCAGCCGGGTCGATTCCGACGGCCGTCGAGTACGCCGAGGCCCACTCGGCCGGATTGGCCTCCGCCCATGCGGACGCCTTGGCCAGACGAACCACGAAGTCCTGCAACGCCGTGTTCTTCGCGGGATCGTCCAGTGCCTGCTGCGAGGCGATACCGAAGCCGTAGCCGTTGGCCACACCCTCGGCGGTGGTCAGTGTTTTGGAGCCGTTCTGGACCTGCGCGATCGCGGTGAACGGATCCCAGATGGCCCAGGCATCGACCTCACCCGAGGTGAATGCCGTCAACGCATCGGCGGGCTGGAGGAACACCAGCTGAACGTCGTCGGTGGTCAAGCCGGCCTTCTGCAACTGCAGCAGCACATGGCCGTGTGCCGAACTTCCCTTGCCCACTGCGATCTTCTTGCCCCGCAGGTCTGCGAACGACGTGAGAGTCGAATCGGCAGGCACAAGGATCTGATCGCCACTCGCATCGTTGGTGTAGGCGGAGACGACCTTGATACGCGCATTGGCTGCGACGCCGAACACCGGCGGTGTGTTGCCCGTGACCGCGAAGTCGATCTGGCCTGCGGTTGCGGCCTCCACCTGAGGAGGACCGGAGGTGAAGGTGGAGAACGCGACATCGTAGGGCGCAGAGTCCAGCTCCCCGGATGCGCGAAGCAGTGCCTCGGTGCCGCCCTTCTGGTCGCCGACGTCGAGGGTGACCGTGGCGAGCTGGTCGTTGGAGACGAGTTCGGGCGCTTCGGTGGCTGGAGTGTCGCTGCCACGGGAGACACAACCGGTGAGTCCGACGACCGTCAGAGACAGGGCAGCGAGTATCCCGACTGCGCGCAGTGATCGGGAACGAGGGTGTGACGACATACGTGAAAGATCCTTCTTATCAGTGAAATTGATGGCGTCAGTGGACGCCGAGGGCACCGAGCAAGTGAGTGCGAATGCGAGAGAAGCCGGCTGTTCCCCGGTCGCGGGGACGAGGCAGGTCGACGTGGACGGTCTCGGCCACGGCACCCCCGTCGAGCACCACCACCCTGTCCCCCAGGGAGATCGCCTCGTCGACGTCGTGGGTGACCAGCAAGATGCCGAAGTGGTGCCGTCCCCACAGGTCGAGCAGAAGAGACTGCATGGTCAGTCGCGTGAGTGCGTCGAGCGCGCCGAACGGTTCGTCCAAGAGCAGCAGTTCGGGCTCCCCCACCAACGCCCGCGCCAGCGCAGCACGCTGAGCTTGCCCACCGGACAACGTCATCGGCCATGCGTCTCGCTTGTCCGCGAGCCCGACTTCGTCGAGAGTCGCGTCCGCAGCAGTCAACGCGTCGTTGCCGGTGACGCCTGCGGTGTTGAGACCGTAGGACACATTCTGGCGAACCGACCGCCACGGAAACAGCCGTGGTTCCTGGAACGCCACCGCGGGATTCCCGGCCACGTGCCGCTCACCCGTGTGGTCCGTCGACAGCCCGGCCAGAACGCGCAGGATCGTCGACTTGCCGGAGCCGGAGCGTCCGACCAGCGAGACGATCTCACCCCGCTCGATGGACAGGTCGACGCCCTTCAACACGTGGCTGGATCCGTAGAACTTGTCGATGCCGTGCAGGGTGGCGACCGAAGTTGTCGTCGGAGTCATGAATCAGGCATCCAATCGGTAACGGAGGGATCGTTTTTCGAGGATTCGTACGATGCCGTCGGTGGCGATTCCCATCAGCGCGTAGACGACGAGCCCGAAGATGATGGTGTCCACACGAAGGAAATCTCGCGCATTGTTGATGATGTAGCCCAGCCCGGATTCGGCGTTGATCTGCTCGGCCACGATCAACGACAACCAGGCGATGGCCAACGATTGCCTCAGTCCCACCAACAACTGTGGGGCGATGCTGGGCAGGATGATCGTGGTGAACCGCTGACGCCACGAGAAACCCAGAACGACGGCTGTGTCGAGGAAGTCGCGATCGATCTGGCGGATCGCCGAGAACGTGTTGAGGTAGAGCGGAAATGCGACTCCGAGAGCGACGAGCAGGATCTTGGGAGTCTCGCCGATCCCGAACCACAGGATGAAGAGCGGGATGAGCCCGAGGTGCGGGAGTGCGCGAAGCATCTGCAGCGGCGGATCGACCGTTGCTTCGGCGAGCTTGGACAGTCCGACGAGTGCTCCGAGCGCCACCCCGATGACCCCGCCCAGTAGGAGCCCCTGGACTACGCGGGTTCCCGAAATGGCCAGGGCGTCAGCCAATTCACCGTTGCGCAGCAATTCCAGACCTGCATCGAAGATCAGGGACGGTGCGGGCAGTACTCGTTCGGAGAGAACTCCGGCGGCGCTGGCAATCTGCCACAGGACGAGGAGCGCGACGGGCGACAGGACGCGCACGACAGTCCATCGGTACCGCTGCCACGCAGAGTCTTTCGGCGAGACGGGTGCGGAGCCGATGTCGGAGGTATCGCCGTCGCGCGTGTCCACGGGTCCCGCGGGAGCGGCGTACGACGTCATGACCATGGGTACAGGCCTTCCGGTTGAGTGTGAACAGGTTCGACTACTCACCTTCGATCACACCCGGGGTCTACGACCAGGGTTCGAATCAGCGTGAATGCAAGTCGGGCAGAATCGGCCTTATGACTGTCGAGCCCATCCACACCGAGCGCCTGACCCTCCGTCTGTACGAACCTGCCGACGCAGACAGGATTCTCGCGTACTACAGCGACCCGGAAGTCTGCCGCTACCTGCTCCACGAAGCGTGGACACACGCCGATGCGGTTGCTGCCGTGGGCAAACGGATGAAGCGCATCGGGCTGCACACCCAGGCACTCGCGATGGTCGTCGAACACGAGGGAACGGTGGTGGGCAACGTCGAGGCATGGTTGGTCGACGGATCCCCGGCTCTCGTCGAACTTGGGTGGACGTTCTCCCCCACCGTGGGCGGCCGCGGCTACGCCACCGAGGCGGTGAATGCGCTGATCGAGCACGTGTTCTCGCTACCCCAGATTCACCGCGTCAGCGCGCAGCTGGACGGACGCAACGACGCCTCTGCCCGCCTGGCCGCGCGGGTCGGGATGCGTCAGGAAGCGCACTTCCGCCAGAACTGGTGGTGCAAGGGTGAATGGACCGACACCATTGTGTACGCGATGTTGCGCGAGGATCGCTGAGTCGGCTGGGTGGAGGCTTCGTGAGCAGAACCCATGACTGACGTCTCGCCGCCGTACCGTCGTTCGTCGTTTCGCCGGTTTCTGACGGCCGCAGTGATCAGTTCGGCCGGCTCGTCGGTGACAGCGGTAGCGATGCCCATCTTGGTAGTGCAGTTGTTGAACGCGACACCCTTCGAAGTCGGTGTCGTGAACGCTGCACAGTTCATTCCTTATGCGGTACTCGGCCTGGTCGCGGGGGTGTACGTCGATCGGTGGCGTCGCAAGCCGATTCTGGTGTGGGCCAGCGTCGGCCGTGCAGTCACACTCGGCGCGGTTCCGCTCCTGTGGCTCGCCGGCCTTCTCCACATTTGGGTTCTGATCATCGTGTTGCTCTTGTTCGGATCCTTCTCGGTGTTCGGATTCGCTGCGATGCAGTCGTTGTTGCCTCGGTTGGTGCCACGCGGTCAACTGGTGCAGGCAAACGCTCGACTCGACCAAGCCGACGCGGCCGCAACGACATTGGGGCCGACGATCGGAGGCGGACTCGTAGGAGTGCTCGGCGCGCCCCTGGTGATTGCCGTCGACGCCATCAGCTATCTCGTCGATGCGGCACTTAATTCGAGCCTCGATGTGGACGAGCCTCGACCTACTGCTCCCGCCCGCAACCTCATCGGCGAAGTGCGTGAGGGCCTGAAGTTCACGTACCGCCACCGCACGCTCAACCCGCTCGCCGTCTCGACACACGTGTGGTTTCTCGCCAACGGTGCCGCATTGACCGTGCTGGCGCTCTTCGCGCTCCGCTCGCTCGGGTTCAGCGCTTACACCTACGGATTGCTGCTGACGACGTTCGGTGCCGCCAGCCTGCTCGGAGCGTCCATTGCCCACACGCTCGGCAAGCGAATCGGCTCGGGTCGAGCAGTCATCATCGCCCGCACGCTCTATCCCCTCGCCTGGATTCTCGTGGCCTTCGCAACCGACACAGCGGTCGGCCATGTCTTGCTCTTCGCAGCCCTGGGCCTGCAAGGCCTGGCGGCGGGCGCGGAGAACGCGAACGAGATGGGGTACTGGCAAGCGCTCACACCGGATGAGCTACTCGGGCGTGTGAACGCTGCCAGGCGCTCCGTCAACCGCACCATGGCCGCCCTCGGTGCCGTAATCGCGGGCCTGTTGGTCAGCGTGATCGGTGAACGACCGACCCTGATCGGCGTCATCGTCGTATTCGCCATCGCCGCAGCCATAGTGGCGTTCTCGCCACTGCGGCACCCTGAAGCCGAGTTCTGACACCACCATCCCAGGGCTGTGTACGCGACCTGGTGCGTTCACCTCCAGACCATCTGCGGTTCGGTTCCGCGACATCGGCCGGTGACCGGAGTGCGACAGTCTCCGGGGAACTTCACTCGAACTCATAGGAGTTTCACGAATGGCCTCGCTTCGTAGAGCTGCCCTACTGGGCACACTCGCACTGGTCTCTGTCGTATCCGCGTCGATGGGCGGCGTTGCTACTGCCGCCCCTGCACGGACGGCGTCGCCGTTGTGTCAGGTCGCGGACCTGCTTCCCTCCGGATCTTCGGCGGGCCTCGGTTACCAATGCGCCGAAGCGGGTGAGCTTCTCGATCTCCCGATCGGTGATGTGCGCGCGACGCAACCCTCGCTCGGGTACGACGAGGTGTACTACAAGCTCGGTCGATACACGCTCGGCAAGGACGAGATCAACAAGAAGTTCGACGACTGGTGCGAGGCCAACGGTCAGGAGGAGGCCGCATCCGCGTTACCCGATGCGCGACTGGACAATCCGTCCTCGTTCACCTGCACCGTCCCCGTCGGTCAGGAAACGCCCGACACCATCGCACCGATGAAGACTGTCGTCATCGGGCCGGGCGGTGTGCCGTACCTGACCGACGGACACCACACACTCACCTCGTTCTACGAAACGGCCGACGGTGGACCGAATCTGCATCTGCGCCTGCGCGTGGTCGCGAACCTCAGTGACCTGAGCACCGCCGATTTCTGGGCGCGAATGAAAGCCGAGAAGTGGGTGTGGAACTACGACGTCGACGGCAACGAGGTTCCGGTGGAACAACTGCCGTCGGGAGTCGGCCTCACCAAGTTCCAGAACGACAAGTACCGCAGCCTGACGTACTTCGCCCGCGACATAGGCTTCACTCCCGGAACTATTCCGTTCCAGGAATTCTATTGGGGTGCATGGGTTCGCGACTCCGGATCAGTCGACATCAGCGGGTGGGACGCCAAAAACCTGACGAGCTATCTGAGCACCGTCGAGTCAGTGTCGCGTGCACAGGTCGCGGCTCCCAAAGACGCGGTGATCGACAGTGGCCGCACCGCAGCGGAACTCGGGGCTCTGAACGCGTGGAACGACGGTAAGGCAGCCACCAAGGGTGAATTCGGAAAGCTCTCGGCCCCGTACTCGGACGACAAGCCGGGCAAGCTGGCCTACGCCTTGCGGTACAAGATGGCGCTGCCCAGGTAGCTTCTACTCAGACTCGGCGGTGATCGGTCTGCTGATTACCAGCGATCGACGTGCAATACCGTCTCGATCGGATCCCGCGGAGCGACCTTGAACGTCTCACCCGTGTAGTACGCCGTGGGAATCAGCGCACCCTGATGGAAGTCCTCGGGGATGCCGAGCAGCTCGGAGATCTCTCTTTCCTTGGCGAGATGGATTGTCGTCCAAGCCGTTCCGAGACCACGCGCCCGCGCAGCCAGGGCGTAGTTCCACACAGCGGGCAGGAGTGAGCCCCACAGACCGGCTTGATTTCCGGCCGGGAGCGTCTTGCCGGCCTGGATGCACGGAATGAGCAGCACCGGAACCTCGCCCATGTGCTCGCCGAGCCAGCTCGCACTGTCGCCAACGCGCTTCTGCACCGAGGCACGTTCCGGGTCGTCGGCGAACAGCGCCGAAGCGGAATGCTTCGACGCCTGATACGCGGCGAACAACTCACCGTAGATCGCACCGATGCGGGCACGAAGATCAGGATCGGTGACGACGATCCACTGCCACCCCTGCTTGTTCGATCCGGACGGGGCCTGCAGAGCGATCTCGAGACATTCCTTGATCAGCTCCATCGGAACCGGTCGCGTCAGGTCCAAGCGCTTGCGGACGGTGCGCGTCGTGGTCAGCAGTTCGTCGGGAGTCAGGTCGACAATCGGGAAAGAAGTCACCTCTCGATCATGCACCATTCGGTCACTTCGAGGCCCGGTCGACCAGTTCCTCGTTCGCTGCGTTCCACTGCGCGGCCATGGACCTGCCACCGTGCCCTTCACCCTCGTCGACGAGAAGTGTCGATCCGGGCCACTCCCGGTGCAGACGCCACGCGGTGACGGCGGGTCCGGACACGTCACGTCTGCCATGGATCAGGACGCCCGGGATATCGCGCAGACCTGCTGCGCGGTCGAGCAGAGGCGGATCGCAAAACCCGTCGTGTGACCAGTAATGCGCGGTCAGCCGCACAAAGGCCTGTCGGAACCGGTCATCCTCCCACCTGGGATTGCGTCGGATACCGCCGGTGCCGATCGAGATGTGGACGTCTTCCCACAATGCCCATTCACGGGATGCGCCATCCCGCAACACAAGATCACTCGAATTCAGTAGTTGGGCGTAGGCGTCGACTATTCGTCCGTGTCCGCGGTGATAGCCGATGCCGGCCTGCTCGGCGAAGGTAGCGAAACGATCCCACGCTTCGGGGAAGATCGCACCGACGCCCTCGGTGATCCAGTCGACCTCCGCGCGACTGGTCGTCGTGACCGACACGAGGACGACGCCGAGAACCCTCGTCGGATGCGCGAGAGCGTAGGCAAGAGCCAGAGTCGAACCCCAGGACGCGCCATTGACGATCCACGCCTCGACGCCGAGGTGCTCGCGCAAGGCTTCGATGTCGGCAATCAGATGGGCAGTGGTGTTGGTGGACAACGACGTCGAGGGATCGGACGCGTGCGGGGTGGACCGTCCGCACCCGCGTTGCTCGAATCCGACTGCGCGAACACGGGTCAGGTCGAAGTGACGACGAAACTGGCTCGCGTTCAGAGTCCCGCCCGGACCGCCGTGCAGGTACACCGCCGGGACTCCGTCGGACGGACCCCATTGCTCCCAGTAGATGCGCTGCCCGTCCCCCACATCCAACATTCCGTGCAGTGTCGGCTCGTCCTCCAGGGTCATACCGCCATCACATCATTCGCGAGGCAGCATTTGCCGGATCACTGCCCACGCGGACACGTCGACCCAGGACGGATTCGATTGCTGCGGCGATCGGAACACCTCGAGCATCGACAGTGCTGCGATGGACTGAATGCTCGACGCGAGGATCGCCTCGTCGAACAGCGTGATGTCCGTCGAGACCTTCCACTGCGGGCCGGGGACCGGGGTGCCGGTCAAAGTGCCGGCACCCCAGATTCCGCGTCTCGGATGACTACTGACCCAGAACAGCACTGGTTGCCCGGGTGCCATCAGGCGCGTTCGGTAGTTGTCGGCGACGCACCAGTTCTCGTGCGCGCGACCGTCGTCGACCATCGGTGGCAACTCGGTCTTGTGCGGGTTGCACTTGATCACCCACGCACCGAGCGTCTGGTCGGTTATCGCGCGTGCCGTCACCGCAACCAGCGTACCGAGTGTCAGGCCACAGCGTCGTTGCCCTGCGCTGCCGAGACCACCAGATTGTTTGCTGTGAGTCCGTTTCCGTTCTTGACTGCGTCGACCCACTGGTCAGTGGTAGCCACGGCCGCGAAGTTCGACTGCAGCAGCACCATCAACGCCTTGTGCAGTTGTTCGGCCGAGACGGTGCCCGCCTCGTTCGAGAGATTGATCGCGCCAGTCGCGTCGGACAAGATCTCGACGTTCAGGTCCAGCACCTCGGCGTCGGCGCTGGAGGCGAGGTCGCAGTTGTTGGTCATGTAACCGACGATCGTGACGGTATCGATGTCGTTGCTCTGCAACCACTTCGCGACGCCGGTCCCGGCGAACACGCTGCTGTACTTCTTCTCGACTCGCTCGAAGGACGGCTGCACGAGCGCCTGAATGTCGGGGTGCAATTCGTAGGTCGGGGTGCCCTTCACGAACGCGGGTGCACCGTCGGGCATCTCGTGCTGCACGATCGCAACGGGAAGATCCTGCGCCGCAGCGGCTTCGATCGCCCGGACGATGTTGGCCAATGACTCGTCTCGGGGCGGGTACTGAATCTGCAGCACACCCTCGAAGTACTCCTGCTGGACGTCGATGACGATCAATGCTCTGCGCGGTGCGGTCATGGTGTTCTCCTTCGACTGGCGTTCTCGGTCGCTTCTCATCCTCCGGTGCGCACCTTGCGTTCACGAGTGGCACGGATGCATACTTTCGATTGATTTGCGCCAACATTCGAGATCGGAGATGCCATGCGGATCGCGCTCTACGCGTTCGACGGCATCACCATGTTCCATCTCGCCGCGCCGTTGATGGTGTTCGGTGAGGTGACTCGACTCGGACTCGCTCCGGATTGGGAGACGCGAGTGTGGTCCGACGAAGCCGGTTCGATCCGCACTGAGGAGGGCTTCCCGGTTGGGGACATCGCTGGCCCCGATACCGTCGACTGGGCTGACATCGTCATCGTGACGTCGTGGCCGGAGTCGTTGCCTTACATACGCACTGACCTCTCGAACGCACTCCGTGGGGCACATATGCGAGGCGCGGAGATCGCAGGCCTCTGCCTCGGTTCGTTCGCCGTCGCAGACACCGGGTTGCTGGCCGGCCGGCCCGCCGTCACGCACTGGACCAAGATGCCCGAACTGCGCGAACGCAACTCGCAGAACGTCCTCGAAGAGTCGGTGCTCTACATCGACCACGGCGACGTGATGACCTCCGCAGGCACTGCTTCGTCGATCGATTCCTGCCTGCATATCGTGCGCAAGCACCTCGGTTCGGCCGCCGCGACGCGGGTAGCGCGCAGTCTGGTGGTCGCACCCCATCGAGACGGCGGTCAGGCGCAGTACATCGAACGTCCGGTCATCGAGGCGTCGGGAGATACTGCGATCGCCGACGTCCTGAGCTGGGCACTCGAAAGACTCCACGAGCCGTTACCCATCGAGAGACTTGCCGAACACGCGCGCATGAGCCGACGCAGCTTCATCCGTCAGTTTCAGCTCGAGACGGGGTCCACGCCGGCTCGCTGGGTACTGGACAAGCGCCTCGAGGAAGCTCGGAGCCTGCTCGAAACGACCGACCGCAGTATCGAGAACATCGCTGCCCTGTGCGGATTCGGCAGCGCCGTCACCCTGCGTCAGAACTTCCGCTCTGCATTCGCGGTGACACCGACGGCCTATCGACGGCAATTCGCCGTCGGATGTGCGCCCACGGATGCGGTCGACAGGCAAGGATGAGCGACGTGATCCTGTGGATAGTTGCCGGAGTCGAGCTCGCCGCCATCATCGCTCTCGGTGTGGTCTTGATCGTCTCGCGCCGAAAGTTGAAGCACACACGTCGCGCACTCGACCGTGCACTCGAATCGCAACAACGTCGCAAGCGACGCGGCCTGGTGCCCTTTGCGATCAGAACTGCCTTCCACACCACGGACCTACTCATCACCAAGGGCTTCGGCGCAACGGTCCGCAACTCCGTCGAGGATCTGGCCGGCTGGGCCAAGGTCGAACGCCCCGACTTGGCGCGCATGACCGCCGACGGCGACATCGTGGTGATGTTCTCCGACATCGAAGGATCAACCGCACGCAACGAGGAACTCGGCGACCGCGGCTGGGTGAAGCTGCTCGAGAAGCACAACAAGCTCATCCGCAAACACGTCGACGACCACGGAGGTCACGTGGTGAAGAGCCAAGGCGACGGTTACATGATCGCCTTCTCCGACCCGGCCCAGGCGGTGCGCTGCGGAGTGAAAGTCCAGGAAGCACTGCTGCAGAACCCCGATCGGTGGGACCGCATCCGCGTCCGCATGGGCGTGCACGTCGGCAGCTCGGTGCGACGCGGCGACGACCTGTTCGGACTCAACGTCGCCATGGCGGCACGCGTCGCGGGACAGGCCGACGGCGGCGAAATTCTGGTCAGCGAACCGGTGCGGAATGCCATTGGCGCGGCGCATGATCTGACTCTCGGTACTCCGCGAGACGTCGAACTCAAAGGAATGAGCGGAAGTTTCCAGTTGTATCCGGTGGCGCTGCCGGTGCTGCCCAGTGCGCAGGTCGCCCTGAACGAATGAATGGTCCATTCACAACGTCTGAGCGCGTGAATGGACCATTCATTCGATGAGGGAGTGAGCCAGAGAAACTACTGCTTCGCGGACTCCAGAGCCTCGTTGAAGGTCTTGGACGGGCGCATCACCGCAGCGGTGGCTTCGGGGTCGGGGTAGTAGTAGCCGCCGATGTCGACTGCGGTGCCCTGGACCTCGTTGAGCTCGGAGACGATTTTCTCCTCGTTCTCCGCGAGCGTCTTCGCCAGTGCAGCGAAATGCTTGGCCAGTTCGGCGTCCTCGGTCTGCTCGGCGAGTTCCTGTGCCCAGTAGAGGGCGAGGTAGAACTGGCTGCCACGGTTGTCGAGTTCACCGGTCGAGCGCGACGGGCCCTTGCTGTTCTCGAGCAGCTTGCCGGTGGCGGAGTCGAGTGCCTTGGCGAGGATGGTCGCCTTGACGTCGCCGGTCTTGATGCCCAGGTCTTCGAGGCTCACTGCCAGAGCCAGGAATTCGCCGAGCGAATCCCAGCGCAGGTGGTTCTCCTCGATGAGCTGCTTGACGTGCTTGGGAGCCGAACCGCCCGCACCCGTCTCGTACAGTCCGCCGCCTGCCATCAGAGGAACGATGGAGAGCATCTTGGCGCTGGTGCCGAGTTCGAGGATCGGGAACAGGTCGGTGAGGTAGTCACGCAGGATGTTGCCGGTCGCGGAGATGGTGTCGAGTCCGCGGACCAGACGCTCCATCGTGTACCGGATCGCGCGAACCTGCGACATGATCTGGATGTCGAGGCCCTCGGTGTCGTGATCCTTCAGGTACTTGCGCACCTTGCCGATGAGCTCGTTCTCGTGCGGGCGGTACGGGTCGAGCCAGAAGACGACCGGCATTCCGGATTCACGCGCGCGCGTCACGGCGAGCTTGACCCAGTCCTGGATCGGGGCATCCTTGACGATGCACAGACGCCAGATGTCGCCCTCTTCGACGGTCTGCGTCAGCAGCACCTCGCCGGTGGCCTTGTCGGTGATGTTCGCTACGCCTGCCTTCGGTACCTCGAAGGTCTTGTCGTGCGAGCCGTACTCCTCGGCCTTCTGCGCCATCAGGCCGACGTTGGGAACGGTGCCCATCGTCGTCGGATCGAACTGGCCGTTGGTCTTGCAGAAGTTCACCATCTCCTGGTAGATCCGGGAGAACGTCGACTCGGGGTTGACTGCCTTGGTGTCCTTCGGACGTCCGTCCGCTCCCCACATCTTGCCGCCGGCGCGAATCATCGCGGGCATGGATGCATCGACGATCACGTCGCTGGGCGAGTGGAAGTTCGAGATGCCGCGGGCGGAGTCGACCATCGCGAGCTCCGGACGGGTTTCGTGACACTTGTGCAGATCTTCGATGATCTCGTCGCGCTTGGACGCCGGGAGGGTCTCGATCTTGGTGTAGAGGTCCGAGAGGCCGTTGTTGACGTTGACGCCCAGCTCCTCGAAGAGCTCGTTGTGCTTGGCGAACGCGTCCTTGTAGAACACGCGCACAGCGTGGCCGAACACGATGGGGTGCGATACCCGCATCATCGTCGCCTTGACGTGCAGGGAGAACATGACGCCGGTGTCGTAGGCGTCCTGCATCTCGTGCTCGTAGAAATCGAGGAGCGCCTTCTTGCTCATGAACATCGAATCGATGACGTCACCGTCGGTGAGCGAGACCGACTCCTTGAGCACGATCGGCTCGCCGTCGGCGGGCAGCAGCTCCATCTTGATCTCACGATCGCCGTCGACGACCGTCGACTTCTCACCGTGGTAGAAATCGCCCTCGCGCATGTGCGCGACGTGGGTGCGCGACGCCATCGACCACTCGGTCATGCTGTGCGGGTGCTTGCGGGCGAATTCCTTCACGGCCTTCGGGGCACGACGGTCCGAGTTACCTTCGCGCAGAACCGGATTGACCGCGCTGCCGAGGCACTTGGTGTACCTTTCGCGGATCTCGCGCTCTTCGTCGGTCTTCGGATTGCCGGGGAAGTCGGGGATCGCGTAGCCCTTGTCCTGCAGTTCCTTGACGGCAGCGAGCAACTGCGGCACCGAGGCGCTGATGTTCGGCAGCTTGATGATGTTGGTCTCGGGCAGCTGCGTCAGCTTGCCCAGCTCGGCGAGGTTGTCGGTCACTCGCTGGTCTTCGTTCAGGTAATCGGGGAACTCGGCGAGGATGCGGTTGGCAACGGAGATGTCACTCGACTCGACGTTGATCTCGGCCGCGCTGGCGAAAGAACGTATGACCGGCAGAAACGCGTGAGTCGCCAGCATGGGCGCCTCGTCGGTCAGGGTGTAAATGATGGTCGGCTTCTTCGCTGTCATGTTTCGCCTTTGCCTCAGTTTCAACGTCGTCTTTTGGATGCGTCCAACCTCGACTTTAATCTTCGAATCTGCTGCTGTGCGGGGCAGTGGGGTATCACTCCATCCACGCGCCGAAGTTACCGACCAGTAGCAGTTCTGCAGGTCGGCAGACCCGCCTCCCCACGCCCGGATCGACCGACCTGGCGCACCCGTACAAAAAGATGGCCGATTTTTACAATCGGGACACCGCACTGCGCAGGCAACATGGAACGCACACCCCGACGACCGCCCCCGTGAACCGATCGCACGCGAATCCACGAGAAACAATTCCTCCGACAACAGGCCGAGAAAAACAGACCCTCGCACCGATCGAAACCCATTTCATCGCGCACCCCGTAGGTGGAATTTCAGAAATTCACATTCCCGATAGAGCGCCGCACATCTGCCGAAAGACACGAGCAGAGTGCGGCTTTTCCATGCCCTTTTCACGACAGCGACCACCGATTCCGATGCGCCAATCATGTTGCATCACAGCTGATTCGGGCACCCAACCTTCCTCACTGCCCAGGGGCAGTACCGGTGAGGTGATGGAAACGCAACCGATTCCGCGTTTAATGGATGCGACACAAGCGCTGTTTACATTTCTCTCCATGACACGCAATCGAATGATCTTCAATGCATTCCAGATGAATACCGTCTCGCACACCTATCACGGTCTGTGGCGCAATCCGAAAACCACCCAGGTGCACTTCGACACCCTCGATACGTGGGTCGACCTCGCCAAGACGCTCGAACGCGGCAAGTACGACGCCCTGTTCCTGGCGGACGTCGTCGGGATCGATCCCGCGTACGAGGGCAAGTGGAACGCGTACATCGAGGAGGGGCTGCACATGCCCTGCCACGACCCGGCTGCTCTCTGCGCTGCTCTCATCGGGGCGACCGACAACCTCGGACTGACGTTCACCAGCTCGATCCTCACCGAGCACCCCTTCAGCTTCGCTCGCAAGATGTCGACGATGGACCACCTGAGCAAGGGGCGAATCGGGTGGAACATCGTCACCAGCGCCACCCACTCGGCCGCGCAGAACTTCGGTTTCGACAAGATCGTCGAGCACGACGAGCGATACCGCTGGGCCGACGAGTATATGAAGGTCGTCTACAAACTGTGGGAAGGATCGTGGGACGACGGCGCGGTGCTCGCCGATCGTGAAGCCGGTGTCTACGCCGATGCCGACAAGATTCACCGGATCTACCACCAGGGAGAGCGTTACAAGGTCCTCGGCCCACACATGGCGTCCCCGTCCCCGCAGCGCACACCGGTCATGTATCAAGCCGGATCGTCGAAAGTGGGACGCGAGTTCGCATCTCGTCATGCCGAGGCCACGTTCGTCGTGTATCCGACGATCGAGGGAGCGCGCAAGGGAATCGCCGAGCAGCGCAAGGAAACAGTGGCTGCCGGCCGCAACGCAGGCGACCTCAAGTTCATCCAGGGCTTCTCGTTCGTCGTCGGGTCCACCGAGGAAGAGGCCTGGCGCAAGTCCGCCGAGATCGACGAGGACATCAGCTATCGAGGCCTGGCCGCACACATCGGCCGCGACATGGGCATCGACGTGTCCGGCCTGGATCCGGACATGCCGATCGAGCAGACCTCGATGTCGGGAGTGCAGGGCTACGCCCGCATGTTCGAGGACTCCAACAACGGACAGAAGGCCAAGGTCTCCGATCTCGTCGGGGCCCTGTCCTACGCCAGCCGCATGGTGGGCACCCCCGAGCAGATCGCCGATCAGCTCGAGCAGTGGCAGGACGCGGGCGTGGACGGCGTGAACCAGATCATTCAGTACTTCCCGCAGTCGGCGGAGGATTTCGTCGACCACGTGATCCCCGTGCTGCAGGAGCGTGGACTCGCGCAGAAGGAATACGGATCCGGCACGTTGCGCGAACGCATGTTCCCGGAGATCGGCCCTCAGCTCCCCGATCGGCATGCGGCCGCCAAGTACCGAGGTGCCTTCGTGCGCGACGCCGAAGTCAGTGGCACGGGCGGAACACACGTCGACTGGGTCACCGCAGGCGTCTGACACCGCACCGCACACTCTGCACGCATCGCTCTCCCCGGACGGGGGATGGCCGCACTCGGCGGCCATCCCCCCGCTCGACCACCCCCAGCACCGAAGAACGGCGGTCACACATGACCCGGATGGCAACACCACCCTCACTCACGCTCGTCGACGTCCCCGACGACACGAGCCTGCTTCGCAAGACATTCGCACTGTTCCCGTCGGGCATCGTCATGTTGTCGGCCGTCATCGACGACGTGCCGGTCGGTCTCGTGGCGTCTTCCTTTCAGGTCGGGATCTCCGCCGACCCGCCCCTCGTGCTGTTCGCCGTGCAACACACGTCGACCACTTGGCCCACGCTGCGCAGCGCGCCGCGAATCGGGGTATCGGTGCTCAGTGGACTACACCGATCCTCGATCGGTCAGCTGTCCTCGAAGTCCGGAGACCGATTCGACGGGATCGACTCGTTCACCTCCGAGACCGAAGCGCACTTCATCGGCGGTGCCGCAGCGCACCTCGAGTGCAGCATTCACAGCGAAGTTCGAGCCGGCGACCACGACGTCGTGGTGATGCAGGTGCACCGCATGGGCAGCGATCCGAGCACCGAGCCCCTCGTATGGCACGGATCCACCCTCCGGTCCCTGACCCCACCCGAACCCACTCACTGACCTCGACGCGAACGGACCCTTCATGCTCACCACGAATATGGTTGTCGCACTGTCTCTCACACCGACCGAACAGTCGGATCCTCGGTGGCTGACCGACCCACCGGTCGCCGAGACCGTTCACATCCGGGAGGACGATCTCGCCACGGCCCAGCTCGCACGAGCCCGCCTGCGTGCGGCGCACAACGACCGTGGGCACCGGACAGATGCGCCGTCGGTCGTTCTCGACGTCGCGGTTCACGTAGCGCACGACGCGAGAACAGCGCGCACGGAACTGGCCGACGCACGAGTCCACGCCCCCAGGACCGTCTGTTACATCGGCACACCGTCGGGTCTGGCCGGACTCATCGCCGACATTGCGGCAGCACACGTCGCAGACGGGGTGACGATCGTTCCCCTGCTCGACACTCATCGCGTCGAACTCGAACGCTGCCTCCTCGACGAGGTCCTGCCGATGCTGCACACCAGGGCAGCCCACTCCGAATCGACGTACCGCAGAACGGCCTGACGCGCGACGACCGCCACGGTCGAGGTTGTTACGCCGGGGAAATACAGCTGTCGATCAGGCGATCTATCGTCGGTTCCAGTGGAAACGCCGACACCACGGGAGGAGGGCCATCGTGCCGTACTGGTCCACGTCCGGGCTGAGTCCCCAGGAGCAGGTGAGCTACTGGGGTGACGTGGTGTGCGAGGCCTTCACTCCGTTGGCTCCCCATCGAGGCCGCTCGCAACGAGATCGCAGCTCCGTTCCCGACGGCGTCCCGGGTTGGGTCGACTCTCAGGAACTGGCGGTGGTCAACTGCGCCGAGATCTCCTCGGTCACCCAGGTCCTCAAGCACGGTCGGCGCGAAGTCACGCGCGCGCCGCTCGACGCAGTGTTCGTCAATCTCCAGTTGGAAGGAACCTGCCTCGCGGAGCAGGACGAACGCCGCTCGCTGATCACGCCTGGTTCGATCACCGTGTTCGACACCACCCGCCCGTACCAGATGGAGTACCGCGAGACCGACAGCAGAGAGATGTGGAAAGTGCTCTCGTTCCGAATCCCGCGGGAGCTGTGGAATCCCGACGCGGTGACGGGCACCAGCATCGACACCACGACGGGTGCGGGTGCACTGGTGGGATCGATGATGTCGGTCCTGTGGAAGGAGAGCTCGACACTCGACCCCCGCGCGCTCGCGACACTCGATCGATCGTTCGTCGACGTGCTGACCGCGGTTGCCGGATCGACGACGACCACCCGCGATTCGGAGACACGCGACAACGCCACCCGAATGATGCTGCGCCACTACATCCGCACCGCCCTACCGTCCGGCCGCGTCAGCGCCGACGCCGCAGCGCGCGAGGCGATGATCTCGACCCGCACGATGCACCGCCTACTGAACGCGGCCGGCACCACCTTCTCCGAATGCGTGCGCCACGAACGCATGAACGGCGCGATACGAGACATCCTCACTGCCGATCCCGCGGTCACTCTGGGCGAGATCGCTGCCCGGTGGGGCTTCTACGACAGTTCGCATCTGACGCGTACATTCCGCCGTCAATTCGATTGCACGCCCATGGAGTACCGGGCGCGTCACCGCGACGGCGGGAATCGGACCCCTTCCTGACCACCGTCGGAGCATCCGTTTTGCCCGAATAGGAACAACGGGCCCCTCCCCGACCGTTGAACAGATCATGACGACCTACAAAACTGTCAATCCTGCCGACGGCACAACTGTCAAGGAATTCGAGACTCTCGACGCGGCCGGCGTCGAGCGCGCACTGACCGACGCACACGCCGGTTTCCAGACGTGGCGCAAGGCCTCACCGAAGCACCGTGCCGAAATCTTGCACAAGGTCGCCGACCTCTACACCGAGCGTTCCGACGAACTGGCCCGAACCATCTCGCTCGAAATGGGCAAGCCGCTCACCGAATCCCAGGGCGAGGTTGAGCTGTCGTCCAACATCTACCGCTACTACGCCGACAACGGCCCCGCACTGCTCGAGGACGAGACGCTCGACGTGCCCGGCGCGGAAGACACTGTGCTGCAGCGCAAGCCGGTGGGCGCCCTCGTCGGCGTCATGCCGTGGAACTTCCCGTACTACCAGGTGGCCCGCTTCGCCGGCCCGAACCTGATGGTGGGCAACACGATTCTGCTCAAGCACGCACCGAACTGCCCGCAGTCGGCTCTGCTGATGGAGGAGATCTTCCAGCAGGCCGGGCTCCCCCAGGACGCGTACATCAACATCTTCGCGACCAACGATCAGATCGCCGACATGATCGCCGACCCACGCGTGCAGGGTGTCTCGCTCACCGGCAGTGAGCGGGCCGGCACCTCCGTCGCCGAAACCGCGGGACGCAACCTCAAGAAGGTCGTGCTCGAGCTCGGCGGCTCGGACGTGTTCATCATGCTCGACTCCGACGACATGGACGCCACGGTCGAATCCGCAACCCGGGCGCGGCTGTCCAACGCGGGCCAGGCCTGCAACGCCGCCAAGCGCATCCTCGTCGCCGAGGAGTTCTACGACGACTTCGTCACCAAGCTCACCGCATCGTTCGAGGCAGTGCAGACCGGTGATCCGTTGGACGCGAACACCACCCTCGGCCCGCTGTCGTCGCAGACCGCCGCCGACACGTTGATCGAGCAGATCGACGACGCCGTCGCCAAGGGCGCAACACTGCTCACCGGTGGCAAGAAGATCGACGGGCCGGGTGCATTTGTGCAGCCGACGCTGCTCACCGACGTCACCCCGGACATGCGTGCGTACAGCGAAGAGCTGTTCGGACCGGCAGCGGTGATCTACAAGGTCGAAAGCCCGCAGCAGGCAATCGAACTGGCGAACTCCTCGGCATACGGACTGAGCGGCTCGGTGTGGAGCGCCGACCTGGACAAGGCTCGCGACGTGGCCGAGCAGCTCGAGGTCGGCATGGCTTTCGTCAACGAGCACGGCACCACCCTGCCCGGCCTGCCGTTCGGCGGAGTCAAGCGCTCCGGCGTCGGCCGCGAACTGGGACCGTGGGGCATGGACGAGTTCGTGAACAAGAAACTCGTGCGCGTCTCCGCGAAGTAGACCGTCTCTTCCAACAGCTCCCCGGGCACGGTGCCCGGGGAGCTGTTGTCGGTCATGGGCATACTGTCCCGATGATCGTCGAACATGCCCTGCTGCACGTCATCCCCCACCGAACCGACGAGTTCGAGGCCGCCTTCGCCGCCGCGACATCGATCATCTCCTCGATGCCGGGGTTCGTGAATCTGACGCTGTCGCGGGGCATCGAGCAGCCGCATGTCTATCTGCTGCTGGTGGAATGGGAACGACTCGAAAACCACACCGAGGGCTTCAGGCAGTCCGACGAGTACCAGGAGTGGAAGACGCTGCTGCATCACTTCTACGAGCCGTTCCCCGTCGTCTCGCATTTCGACCCGATGGGGAACGCCTAGGAGATAGGTTCGAGTCTCGTTCCCGTCGCCGTTTCGAGGAGATTTTCGTGGCCAACGCTTCGTCGTTCGTATCCAAGCAGGACGACATCGAGATCAGCACCTACACCTGGACCACCTCGGCCGATCCGGCTCGCGGCGTCGTGCAGATCGCACACGGTCTCGCCGAGCACGGCAGCCGCTACGCCCGGTTCGCCGCCGCCTTGAACGACGCCGGATTTCATGTCGTCGCATCCGATCATCGCGGCCACGGAGAGTCGATCGTCGACACCCCTGGCGATTTCGGTGCCGCCGCGTTCGCGGGTTTGTGGGCCGACATCGAGCAGTTGGGCGAATCGCTGTTGAACGAGTATCCGGACCTGCCACTGTTCCTGTTCGCCCATTCGATGGGTTCGTTTGCCGCGCAGCATGTTCTGATCGAACGATCCGACCTGTACGAGGGTGTGGTGTTGTCGGGATCGACGACGCTGGACATCCTCGCGGCCGGGATGGCCGACGCCCCCGCCGGTGACCTGAGTGTGTTCAACGCCGCCTTCGAGCACCGCACCGGTTACGAATGGCTCACCCGCGACGAGGCCGAAGTGGACGCCTACGTCGCCGATCCTCTGTGCGGCTTCGATCTTCCGGAGTCGACGGTCCCCGCGTTGTTCGGTGAGGCCGACAAGCTGGCCGACCCGCACAACCTCGAGCAGATCCGCTCCGACCTACCGCTGCTCATCACCTCGGGAACCGACGACCCTCTTGCCGGCGGCGGACAGCTGATCGAGACCCTCGCTGCCCGGTACCGCGAGGCCGGGATGAGCGACGTCACCGTCACCCTCTACCCCGGGGCCCGCCACGAGATCCTCAACGAGACCAACCGGGACGAGGTCACCGCGAACATCATCGGCTGGCTCACCGACCGCGCCGGCTAGACCTACCGCTTCCGTAGCTGCACGGGCTGCCCGTCCTCCGGGAAGGGCAGCGACGTGAAGTTCAGCGGCGCAACGTAATCCGGGTCGACCGACCAGTCGAACCGCAGCAGCAGATGATGCATGATGGTCTTGATCTCCGCGCCTGCGAAGAACATGCCGATGCACTTGTGCACGCCACCGCCGAACGGCTCCCACGCGTAGCGGTGCACTTTGTCCTCGCGACGGTCGTCGGCGAAGCGGCCGGGGTCGAACGTCTCGGGGTCGGGCCAGTACTGGTCCATGTGGTGCGTGAAGTGCGGAGCGACCGACGCATACGTCCCCGCGGGGACGAACTTTCCCTGCACCTCGGTGTCCTTGACGGCTCGGCGCGCGACCACCGGAGTGGGCGAGACCAGCCGTAGGCATTCCTTCATCACCAGGTCGACGCTGTGCAGTTCGTCGAGTTGCGCGAGCGTCGGTGAATCGGTGCCCAGCGCCTCGGATTCCGCACGGCACTTGTCCTGCCACTGCGGATGTTGCCCGAGATACTGCATCATCGTCGACAGCGTGATCGTCGACGTGTCGTGGGCGGCCATCAGCAGGAAGATCATGTGGTCTATCACTTCGTCGTCGGAGAAGCGCTCGCCGTCGTTCCCCTCGATGTGGCAGAGGACCGAGAACAAGTCGTCGGTCTCGGTGGCGCGCCGCGCCGGTAGGTAGCGCCGGAAGAACTGCTCGAGCATGGCGCGGCCGTCGAGACCCCGCTTCCACCGGGTTCCCGGAACTCGATACCGCACGATCGAGGTCGCCGCCTGGACGCACGCCACGAAACTCGAATTGAGCTCGGCAATCTCGGCTTCGGTGCTGCCCTCGGCCCCGCCCATGAAGATGCTCGTCGCCACCTCGAGCGTCAACGCCTTGAGCGCCGGGTAGACCTGGACGTCGCGCCCGCCCTGCCATGCGTCCAAACCGGTTGTGGTGACCGGGTTCAACGCCTCGACGGACTTGGTGAGTCGATCCCTCGTGAAGGCCTGCTGCATGATTCGTCGGTGCTTGAGATGCTCGTCGGAATCGAGCAGCATCAACCCGCCGTGAAAGAACGGGCCGATCAGCAGCGACCAGCCGTCTCCGTTCGCGAACGCCTTGTCGGCGTTCTGCAACACCTCCTGGCATGCGTCCGGTCCGAGAACGGTGATCCACTTCTGGCCGGCCATCGTCAGCCACGACACCTCGCCGTACTTCTCCCACCGACTCCCGAGCAGTTTCAGGGGGTCTCGGATGTACTCCAGGGTGTGGCCCACGACGGGCATACCGCCGTCGCCGAACACCGGTTGAAGTGCCGAACCTGCAGGTGGAGCAGCCAGAGCGCGTGCCATTGTCGACCTCCATCAATCTGACAGAGCGTCCTGTCAGATGGAATGTAGTCTGCGTCACACTTGCTCCCTCTGTCAAGATCTACCCATGGCTTCCACGACGCGCCGCTACAACGGCATGAGCGCCGACGATCGCACCGCCGACCGTCGCGCACGGTTGCTCGAAGCCGGACTCGAAGTGTTCTCGACGGCCGGCGCCTTGAACACGACCATGACCGCGATCTGCGCCGAGGCGAAGCTGACCGAGCGCTACTTCTACCAGAACTTCACCGGCAAAGAGGACTTGCTCGAGAAGGTGGTGGAGTCGGTATCCGACGAGATTCGGGCCGCTGCTCTGGAGGCACTGCACTCCCCCGCCCCCACCGTCGAGGAACAGGTGCGCAACGCCATCGCCGCGTTCGTCGGCGTACTCACCGACGACCGACGCAAGGGCCGCGTCGCGATGATCGAGTCGCTCGCCGTCGACTCACTGCGAGACTACCGACGAAAGTCCATGCGCGCGTTCGCCCATCTGGTCGCCGAGCAATCACGCGAGCTGTTCGGCGAACAGGCCTGGCCGCAACCACAATCCGAAATCAACGGACTGCTGTTCATCGGCGGACTCGCCGAACTGGTCATCGCGTGGTTGAACGGCGAGATCGACATCTCCCCCACGGAAATAGTCGACGCCGCCACCCGCCACTTCGTCGCGACCGCACACCGCTGAAGTGCACTACGCACAGTGGCGTGGTCAGGTGCCCCTGAGGCACTTACCCGCACCACTGCGCCGAAGGCGCACTCTTACCGGTCGAAGTGCGCCTTGGAGATCTGACCGTGCACGCCGACCGTCTTGTCGACCACCTGCGACACGGTGAAGTTCGCGGCCGCCGAGAGATACGCGTACGCCGTCGCCCGGTCCATGCCGAGGTCCGTCTCGAGGAAGTCGAGCGCGTTGACCACGGCGCGACGCATGGCAGCGTTCAGGTCCGAACTCTGGCCGCCGACGGCACCGTCCGGGTCGGACAGGCCGATCGGAATCCACGAGTCCTCGTTCTCGGCAAAGGGATACGAGTACGCGACGGACGGGGCATCACCGCTGCCCGCCTTGCAGACGGTGAGGCGGAAGGTGCCACGCAGAGAACCTTCCATCGCGGTGAGCGCCACCTCCCCGTCGCCCATCGCCATGTGCGGATCGCCGACGTAGAACAACGCACCCTCCGCGAACACCGGGAGGTAGAACGTCGATCCGACACCGAGCAGACCGACATCGATGTTGCCGCCGCCGAGCGTCGGCGGAATCGAATTCGCGTTGGGCGAGGTCAGACCCGGGTCGCTGGCGAACGCCACGCCCATCATGCCCATGAACGGACGCAGCGGAAAGCGCACGGCCGCATCGCCGTAACGCATCACTCCCTGCCCGTCCTCGACGGCAGTGAATGTGGAGACATTGCCGTACTGCGTCGGATCACCCGACGGCCTGCCGTCGCTGCCGACCGGTGGCATCACCTCGTCCAGGCCGATGCCCGCAGGTGCCTCACCGGACGCGGTCACCGCCAGGGAACCCTTGCCGTGCCGACTCGACACCACGCCGTAGGGGACGCGGGGAATCGCCTCGAGCGTCTCGATCTTGAGCACGTCGCCACGCTGCGCCCCTTCGACGAACACCGGACCCGTCACCACGTGCGGTCCGTCGACGTCGAAGTTGCGGACCGTCCGGTCGTACCCGCCGGCGATGTCGATGGCATCCTGCAGCACATCGGATTCCGATACGCCTTTGCCGCCGAAGAACTCGACGGGATCGCGGCCCTGGTCTTCGAGAATTCCCTCGTGGCTGAGCGCATCGATGGTCACCGTCTCGCCGGACTTCATCTGCAACACCGATTCGGACTCGACCGTCGGGACGTACCCCCACAGAACCTTGTCGACTTCGGAACTCAGGTAGTGATCGCCGGAGATGTCGCCTGCGCCGGGCTGAAGAATGCCGGTAGCGGTGGGTGCCGGCGCCGACGAACTCGCGGCGGCGGTGCTCGTCGACGACGTCGAACACGCTGCCGTTCCGGCGATTCCGACACCCGCGCCCAGCGCGGCGACCGCTTGGATGAATCCGCGACGTCCGATCCCCTTGCTGATCGTCTCCGCTGCCTGCTCCGCCATCGATCGCGCCATGATGCCTCCTGAATTGTCCGAATCTCGAACCTAGACCGGAGGTGTTTCTCGGCAGTTACGAACACGCGTCGCCCCAATTGCTCAGCTGGGGTCGCTGCCGCCGATCGCCGACCACCAGAGGGCGGTGACCGCAGCAAGGAGTGCGACGGCGACGAACTCGGCGAATCCGCCTCCGTCGACGACCAGCCACAGCAGACCGATGAACGGGCCGGCGACCGCGGCGGGGGCGTCGAGCAGTATTCGGCGGCGTAGCGAGCCGAATCTGTTGCTGCGCGTGCGCAGATCGGAATCGTTGAGGCGCGGAGCATCGAGAGGTGCGCCGGGAGGCAACGACGTACGACGTCGACCCGACGGCACCGCGAGAATCCCCGGTTCCACGACAAAGGCTCGGCGGCCGAGGATCGACTTGCTCATGCGGGCATCGGCATCGGGGACGATCGCCAGCAGCCCGGTGTGAAAGTAGACGGGGTACCAGGCCCGCCCGCCGTTCTCGTTCACCTCCAGGTATCCGAGAGAACGCATACGGTGTTGAAACCGCACTCGCCGCACAGTCGTTCGCGAGGCCGCCGTCCGGGCTGATTGCCCGGACAGGAGGGCGCACCCCACCGACCACCCTGTCCAGACCAGCACGATGAGGCCAACAAACACGCTCAGTGGGGCAATGACGACAACGGTCGATGCCGCGACAACCAGAGTGATTGCCGCGGCACCGACCGGATATCCGAGACCGTGAGCTATTTCAGGAACCCGACCTTCGAGTAGTCGAGATCGCCGAATCCTGGAGCTCCGAAGTTGGCGAGATTGGACTTCGTGGCATAAGTCGATGGCCGCTGGAACATTGTCAGGCTGTGGCCCTCTGCCCAGATTGCTTCATCTGCCTTGTTGTAGTCGGCGATTCGTGCGTCGTCGTCGAGTTCGGCGGCAGCCGTGTCGAGCAGTCCGTTGATTTCCTCGGAACCGACCTGGCCGTAGTTCTGCAACATACTCCCGGGCGTCAAGCGGAAAATACCGTCACTGCTCGAGGAGTACGGCGTTCCTTCCCAGGTGAAGTGCGTGACATCGAACGCACCGACCAGAATGTACTTCTCGAAGAAGTCGTCCGACGGCACCGATTGGATGATGAGATTGGCACCGACGGCCTTGAGGTTCTGCTGGATGATCTGCGCTTCCTGCGTCGCATTCGGGGTATCGGCCGGAATGATGTCCTGCAGATCGAGCTGCTTACCGTCCTTGGATCGGAACTCCCCGTTCATCGTCCAACCGGCCGCGTCGAGTTCGGCCTTCGCCTTTTCGGGGTCGAAGGTGATGTCGCCGTTGTTGGCCTGGTAGCCCTTCTGCCCGTCCACGTAGATGTGGTTGTTCAGGACAGTCGGGCTCGAGGTGATCTGACCGAGCTGTGACGTCGCCAGGTAGTCACGATCGATCGCCTTCATCAACGCCACGCGCACTGCCTTGTCCGAGGTGATGCGTCCCGGGGCTCCGTTGAAGTCGAAGTGCCGGTACTGCGGGCCCAGGCTCTGCCGCAGGTCGACATTCGGGATACCGCGGGCAACCTTGAAAGCGTCCGCACTGCTGCCCAATTCGAAGTAGTCGATCTCGCCACTCTGCAACGCACCGATCGATGCCGTCGTATCCAGCGGCAGGTACGTGATGGTGTCGAGCACCGCTGGGTTCTCACCCCACCAGTCCGGGTTGCGCTCGGCCACAATGCGCTTGCCGCCGGGCTCGATCGTGCGGATGCGGAACGGGCCGGCAGTGGCAGGCATGGTCTCGACCGAACCGGTGTTGAACGCCTCGACACTGTTCACGGACTCCGCAGGCATCAGCGGCGAAAACAGGGAGCGCCAATCTGCGAACTTCTCGGCGAACGTCAAGGTCACCTGCTGGTCGTTCTCACCGCGCACAACGGATTCCACCTTGTCCCAGCCCGCGGTGCTGGACGCCTCGTAAGCCGGGTCCTTGCCGCTGTTCGCAGTCCATGTGGCCACGAGGTCGGTGTAGTCCAGCGACCTCCCGCTGCTCCACTTGGCCTTGGGGTTGATGTTGTAGGTGATCACCTGCTTGCCGTCGACCTCGGACTCCGTGATGTCGGTGAAGAAATCGGTCGCCGTCGTGAGGCTTGCGTCCGCAGCAGCCTTGAACGCCGCAGGCATCAACGCGGCGTAGTACCGCGCAGCGTCGACTGTGGTGCCGTCGATTTGGTAGTAGTTGTAGTTGGTCGGCACCTGCGAGAGCGGGAAATTCATGTTTCCGCCCTGCTGCAGATCGCTGATCGGATGCGGATTGATCTGCGCTCCGCTCTCGAAGGACGCAGGGGCATCGGGGTTGGGCCCGGTATCGCCGGAGCTGCAGCCCGCCACCAGTCCCACAGTGGTCACGGCCACCGCGATCGGGACCAGCGCCCGAAATAGCTTGGCTCTCATCAATTCACCTTTCTCAGTGTGCACGTAACCTGCAGGGTCAGATGGCGTCGGCCAGTGCTGCGGCCTCGGCGATCCGGGCTCGTTGGAGCACGGGATCGGGAATGGGAATGGCCTTCAACAGCGCCCGGGTGTAGGGGTCCTCGGGTGCGTCGAAGATCTGCGCCGTCGGGCCCTTCTCCACGAACACTCCGTTGCGCATCACCGCGACCTCGTCGGCGAGATGACGAACCACCGACAAGTCGTGCGAGACGAACAGATACGCCAGACCCAGCTCGTCCTGAAGATCCTGCAGCAGGTTCAGTACACCCGCCTGGATCGACACATCCAACGCAGATACCGGCTCGTCGAGAACCAGGATCGACGGCTTCAGCGCCAGCGCCCGTGCAATACCGACGCGTTGGCGTTGGCCACCGGAGAACTGGGTGGGATACCGATCTGCGAGTTCGGGACGCATCCCGACGGTGTCCATGAGTTCCCGAACGCGGCGGGTGCGCTCGTCGACCGGGACACCGTTGATCTTCAGAGGCTCGGCGATGATCTCCCCCACCGGCATTCGCGGGTCGAGCGAGCCCATCGGGTCCTGGAACACGATCTGAATGTGCGCGCGGAGCTGTCGCTGCTCGGCTCGGCTCAGGCTGTACGGCTCGACGCCGTTGATCCGGATCGAACCTTGCTGCGGCTTCACGAATTCCATGATCTCGAGCAGGGTCGTGGACTTGCCGCAGCCCGATTCGCCGACAATAGCCAGCGTGGACCCGGCGTGCACGTCGAAGCTGATCCCCTGCACCGCAGGCACTTTCCCGGCCCGACGCCGCAGAACGGATCCCTTGAACATCGGGTAGCTCTTGTGCAGATCGGTCACCGACAACACAGGAGCGTCCTTCGACACGGTCACCACCAGTTCCGCCGGAGCCTCCGACCGCGGGGCACCCTCGAACTCGGCCTCCACGGACTCGGCCGTCGCCGCTTCGATGCGGATGCATGCCGCACTGTGGTTCGCCTCGACCTCGACCAGTGGTGGTTCACCTGCGTCACAGGCGTCGATGTGCAACGGGCACCGAGGCCCGAAGGGGCACCCCGTCGGCAGGTTCACCAGCGCAGGCGGGGTGCCTTCGATCGGTACGAGCCGCTCCTGGGCCGGCCGGTCGGGGCGAGGAACCGATCCGAGCAAGCCGACGGTGTACGGCATCGACGGGTTCGCATACAGCTCGTCCACCGGCGCGGTCTCGACGGCGCGACCTGCATACATCACCATCGCCCGATCAGCGACGCCGGCAACGACTCCCAGGTCATGGGTGATGAACACGACGGCGGCACCGGTGACGTCGCGGGCGGTACGGAGCAGATCGAGGATCTGTGCCTGAATCGTCACGTCGAGGGCTGTCGTGGGCTCGTCGGCGATGATGAGATCGGGGTCGTTCGCGATGGCCATCGCGATGACGACGCGCTGACGCATCCCACCGGAGAACTCGTGCGGGTAGGACTTCGCCCGTGTCCTCGGATCTGCGATGCCGACCAGATCGAGCAGTTCCAGGGTGCGCTCGTGGACCTTGGCCTTGCTCAGTGACGGATTGTGTACGGAGATCGCCTCGGCGATCTGATCGCCGATGCGGTAGATGGGTGTCAGTGCCGTCAACGGATCCTGGGAGATCATCGCCACCGAACGCCCACGTTCACGCGACATCTCACGGTCGGACAGGCCGAGCAGTTGACGGCCGTTCAGTTCGATGGATCCGGTGACCCGCGCGGTCTGCGGAAGAAGCCCCATGACTGCCAGGGACGACACCGACTTTCCCGAGCCGGATTCACCGACGATGGCCATCACTTCGCCCTTACCCACCTGGTAGTCCAGACCGCGGACCGCGGTGACGCGCCCCTCCTCACTCGGGAAGCTGACCTCTAGTCCGCTGACCTTTAACACCGGCACAATCTCAGCCACGTGCCTGTCCCCTCGTCGAGTTCGGATCGAATGCGTCGCGAAGACCGTCGCCGACGAAGTTGGTAGCCAACACGATCAATACCAATGCGCCACAGCAGAACGCGAACAGCCACGGATACGTCAACGCGGACGAGGTACCGTCCGCGATCAGCGTGCCGAGCGAGACGTCGGGTCGCTGGACACCGAAGCCGAAGTAGCTCAAGGACGCCTCGCCGATGATGGCGATTCCCACGTTGAGAGTAACGTCGACGATCAGGATAGAGGCCATCGACGGCAGCACGTGCTTGCCAATGACACTGGCCGGTGTTGCGCCCATGTACTTTGCGGCGCGGATGAATTCGCGCTCACGCAGCGACCGCGTCATCGCTCGGATGATCCGGGAGGTGATCATCCACGCGAACGCCGCGAGCAGCAGCACCAGGATGAAGAAGCTCTTGTCGCGGAACAACGGCGAGCAGATGGCGATGACCAGGAAGCTCGGCACCACCAATAGCACATCGGCCACCCACATCAGGGCGCGATCGGTCCAGCCACCGAAGTAGCCCGCCACCGCCCCGACCACTCCGGCGAGCACCGTGGAGATCAGTGCGACGAGCATGCCGATGATCAGGGACTTCTGCAGGCCGCGCAGCGTCTGCGCCAGGACGTCCTGGCCGATCTGGTTGGTGCCGAACCAATGCCGCGTGGTCGGCGGAGAGTTCAACGCATACGCGTCGAGTTCCTCGTAGGTGAAAGGAATGAAATGCGGGAGAACGAACGCGCCGACGAACATCACCACCAGCACCACGATGCCTACCAGCGCAGGCCTGTTCCGCAGGAACCGACGAAACACCAACCGCCGCCTGGTGATCGGAGCCGTCGTCTCGCCCGGACCGTCCACGGCGGTGATCTCGGGAACCACAGGTGTTGCCATCGCCGATCCTTTCCTCGATCGAAGTGGTGGGTCAGTCCGCGTAGCGAACGCGCGGATCCAGTGCGGCAGTGAAGATGTCGGTCAACATTCCGGAGACCAGCACCGAGAGCGCGGTGAAGAGCGACACCGCGAGCGTGATGTTGATGTCCTGGCTGGTGATGCCGTAGATCAGCCAGTCCCCCATGCCGTACCACCCGAACACGCGCTCGGTGAACGTCGCACCGGTGATCACCGCACCCATACCGAACGCGAAGAGCGTCGCCATCGGGATCAACGCGGTTCGGAAGCCGTGCTTGAAGATCGCGCGACCGCGGGTGAGCCCCTTGCCGCGGGCCGTGCGGATGTAGTCCATGTTCAGCTCGTCGAGCATGGAACTGCGCATGTAGCGGCTGTAGCCACCGATGGTGAACAACATCAGCACGACGGTGGGTAGCAGCAGATGCTGTGCACGGTCGACGATTTCGTTCATCAAACCTGGCGCGAGCGTTGTCGATGTCTCGCCGGTGTACTGGAAGAACTGACTGCCCGTGCTCTGATTGACCTGCACCGCCAAGTATTTGAGCACCGGGGCAAGTACCAGGATCGGCGTACTGATGAGGATGAACGTCACGACCGTGGCGACATGATCGAAGATCTTGTACTGCCTAACCGCTCCGTACGCACCGATCGACGTACCGAGCACTGCGCCGAGGACGGTGCCGAGCACCACCAACCGCAGCGATACGAGGATACGTCGCCACAGTTCGTCGTTGACCGAGCCTGCAGCGACCGTTTGTCCGAAGTCACCGTGCAGTACTGCCCACAGCCACTTCAGGTAGCGCAACACCGGATTGTCGTCGAGGTGCAGCGCCGCGCGCTTTGCTGCGAGCACCGCGTCCGATGGGGGCGGGTTGCGGCTGAGGAGATTCGACAGCGGATCGAACGTGAGCGAGGCCAGGAGGTAGGTGAGGAACGTCGCGATGAGCAGCAAGACGACGTAGTTCAGCAACCTCCGCGCAAGATAACCGCCCACGCGCAACCACCTTCCATCGAGCACCACGGCGGTGCCCACTGGCACTGCTCTCGGCATTGTTCACACCGCGTGTTTCACGCTTGTTTCGTTAGCGGTGGAAACAGACATTCCACAAGATAGCACCAGAAATTCCACACTCGTTCATGGAAGAGAAAATACTTTCGGCGGAACGGACAAAGCGGAAATAGCGGCGTCAGAACATGTTTGGAGACATTCACCGGTACAGGGAAGGGAACTCCGACAATGCGGACAAGGCGTCGGAATAGGTGCTTCCCACTCACGTCGGTAGATTCACAACCATGCCGACAGCTTCCACACCCGACGGATTCGCCTTCGAACGATTCGACGTCACCGACGCCGGATCCATCGCCACGGTCTTCGCAGCCAAGGAACACCGAGCCGGGCTCTACGTTCTGCACTTCACCGACGGCTCGGCCTACGTGGGCGTCGCAGAGTCGGTCGCCGCGCGTTTCACGGCGGACCTCGACGCGTGGACCGACATCGAGGCACTCGACTTCGCGGCCGGAACCGCAGACCAGCTCGAGCAGTTGCAGGAACTCGTGTCGCGCCTGACCCACCTCCGCGAGCGCCCCTCGGTGCCCGGTGCGATCGGCGAGGCCCCGAGCGCAAAATCCGCACTGCCGAAGGAAAGAGCCAAGCGGGCGACACTGCTCGACACGGCAGTCGGCAAGGCGCGCAAGCAGTTCTGGGAACTCTCCGACCACATCGCGTACCCCGCCATCCGCAGCATCGTGGCCGACTACATCAACTCCTCCATACCCGACCCGGCGAACACCGCGAAGTACCTGTGGCAGATCGCTGCCCTCTCCGACAATCCCGCCGACACCGGGCCTCGACGCTTGGTGACGCTGACGTGCGGCGGCTTCGAGACGCTCCGCGTCGATGAGATCGTGCACGACGACACGATAGAACTCGACCTGCGGATCAACACCAACGTTCCGCGCGACCGCACCGACGAGCAACTCGAGGTCTCCAACGAGACAGTCAGCGCCGGGCGCGGACCCTACCGGGACGAACGTGTGTGGTCGTGGTCGATCGACCTCGGCGCGCTGCTGGAAGAGGACGTGGACGTCGACCTCGGCATCGACGACGACACGTTCGACGACCTCGCCTACGGCCTCAACGCCAGGTTGATGCGATCCGGAAACTCAACGGGCGCAGCGTCACACAACCAGGACCTCGCGACCGACCTGCTCGCCGAGGCATACCGGCAGCTCTTCGAGACCGAGTGACCGATCGGCTGTGGTACGTCTCGTACGGGTCCAACCTGCTGCGCGAGAGGTTCCATACCTACCTGACCGGGTCGGACGAGCGCTCCGAATTCGGTGCGCACCCGCCGGCACCCACCGCGTCGCCACCCGCCGAACAACGATGGCTGCGGATCGATCATGCGCTGTATTTCGCGGGAGTCTCCCGGCGCTGGACCGGAGCATCCGCATTCGTCTCGACGACGGTCGATCCTGCGAATCATTCTGTAGGGCGCGGATATCTGATCGAGCGAGCTCAGTTCGCTCATCTGGCCGCGGTCGAGAACGTCGTCGCAGCCGTCGATATCGGGGCGACAGAGACACTCGCCATCGGACAGTGGTCGCAGCTGGCAGTGGATCGCGAGGGCGAGAGCTTCCGCGGGAAATACGATGCACTGCTACGGCTTCCGGATATCGACGGAAGACCCGCCTTCACACTGACCAGTTCGACCGTGCGCGAGCCCGGCGAACCGTCGAGTAGGTATCTTTCGACCATTCGCCGCGGACTGCTCGGCGCAGACCTCGATCTGGACGTCGACGCCTACCTCGACGCGGCCATCGAACGATCGGTGCAGATCACTTCAGCGCATCGAGGTTCGTCTTCAACAGCAGTACGTTGTAGTCCGACCACCGAGAAGCAGTGAAGTACAGGTCTTTTCCGCTCGACATCGGGTGGATGAACGGCGCGTAGATGCCACCGGCCGTCTGATTGGCGTCGAGGATGGTCCTCGGAGCACTCCACGGCCCCTCCGGATTGTCCGCAGTGCGAGCGACCAGAGTGCGGGAGTTCTCGTCTCCGTACATCATCACGTAGCGGCCGAGGTAGTCGTTCCACGCAACCGACATCTCACTGACCGGGCCCTTGACGATGGCAACTGTGTCACCGACGTTCTTCGACCACTGCTTCGTCGGATCCGGATCCTGCGTCGAGTACTCGTACGCGTCGAGATTCTCGATGTCGTTCGGTGCCACTCGCGAAACGAAGGCGTCGCCGAATCGTCCGTTGGGAGTACCGAACTGGTACAGGTACTTGCCATCGCGACCCAGCACGTAGGCACTCTGCTGGAACTTGCCTTGGCTTTCGTGGACGTTGGTGAAGCCCGGGATGGTCACACCCTTGTTGACGCGAATCGTCTTGGGATCCGTCGACCAATTCTGGCCGTTGTCAGTAGATTTCGCCGTCGCGGAGTAGTTCGTGATCCAGCGCCCGGGTGTGCCCCAGCTCTGTACCGACATGTAGTTGATGTACTGGGTGTTGCCGATCGCGATGGCCGCCGTGGGGATCGTCGTGTCCTCCACGCTCGGTAGCTTTGCGCTCGAGATGATCTCGGCTGCATAGTTCGGACTGCCGGCACGCACGACGGCACCGGAGGTGTTGTCCGCAGGATCGGCCGGCCCGATCTTGATGCCCTGCGCCAAGTTCGTCGACGCCTTGTCCGACCGGAAGAGCGCGTTGCTGCGCCACTGCGCATTGCCGGAGGAGCAGTCGCCGAACGTGTCACCGAACGCCATCAGGATCTGGCCGGCACCGTTGTCCCAACTTATCCCGAGGTCGGTGCCGGACATCGCGAGGTCGTTGTAGGTGTTGTTCACGCTCTGCGGACCGGTGACCCAGGCGATGCTCTGCGTATTGCCGGTGATCCGAGGAAGCGGCCCCTGAGGGCCCTGCGGGTTCTTGCCCGACATGCCCGCGCTGCCCGACGACCCGAACAGCGGAGACGAGCCCGGCCCGCCGAGCCCACCGCACGGCTCGGCCGACACGGTGGGCGCGGTCAGAGCGCTGAGTCCGCTCACTGCCAGTGCCAGAACAGCCCCGACAGCGATCTGCCGACTACATACACGCATGGACGAACCCACCGTTTCCCGTGTGACCCACGATACTGATGTGACTGATGGGACGAGTGTTACGCAAATCTACTGATCACGCAACAAATCGGACGTGTCGGTACTTGACAAAACGCCTACGGCGAGAATGACACTCGTGTGATTAGTCGGCGATCATGCGCGCGTGAGTCGTATCCAGCGCGAGCAGCGCAGCGCCCTGCACAACGACGGCAGTGCCGTGGCCCAGCGCCTGGTCAGCAGTGATCCGGCCGCCGAACCGAGGCTTCCTCACCGCGATGTGCGCACCGGTCGCGATGTAGAGGACGTCGAGACCGGCATTGATCCACAGCAGCCGGCTCAGACTCGCAGCCGTCGGGGGCTTCGAGCTCAGCGCGCCCGCACCCGCGATCGCCAGATCGATCGCACCCCACCCTGCCGTCTGCAACCCGAACGCCCGCCGGGCAGGCGACGATCCCCGCAACGCCAACATCGTTCCGGCGAGCACACTTCCACCGCCCCACACCGCGAGAAGACGGCCGAGCCGCTGGGCAACGATGGGCGCTTCGAGTGCTGTCATGGACTCCAGTGTGCCGCGTTCGCGAGAGGAGCCGGTTCGTAACGCGCGGTCGGTTGCAGCCGATTTCATGAACACCGAGCATTCGCGCTCGAAACGAACGGAGCCACCATGCTGAAGAAGGTCCTCGCCGGAGTCGCGCTGGCGATCGGCGGCGCAGTGCTCGTCGCGCCGACAGCGTCCGCAGCACCCGACGACAACCCGTTCGGCCCCAAGGACTCGACCGCGAACTTCGTGAGCGCCTTCGACCCTGCGGCATACGGCGCAGCGGGCACGAAGTCGTTGATCGTCAGCCCGTTCGGCACGAGCCGACAGATCGACTGCTCGTCGTTTCACGGCCAGAGCTGGTGCACCCAGAACGGGCAAGCCCTGACTCAGATCCGAATCCCGGCCGGATCGTCTGAATGGGACTACCGGACGCTCTACGTCTACAACCCGTTCTGATGATCGCCGGCCGCGTCCTGTGCGGACTGGCTCTCATCGCTCTTACCGGTTGCGCCGCAACTGAACCCGAGCCGACCGTCGAGGCGGCGGTGAACGTTGCGCCGTTGTCGTTTCCACCCCCGCCGCCCTCCGTCGCGCCCACCGACATCCCGACCCCGGACGAAGCGACCGCCGTCTTCCGTACCGTTTTCGATTGGACCGCCGAACGGGGCGACCGTGCCGATGCGCTCGAGGGATCAGCGGAGGAAAACGCCGCGGTCTTCGACAGCGGTGGGATCGTGTCGGAGGTTGGTTTCGACCGCGTTTCTACCGTTGCGCCCGACAGAGTCGAGGCGACAGGAACATCACTGGGGCAACCGACGACGATCGACTTCGTTGTGTCGGATGGCCGCTGGAAGCTCGAACGATCGACGGCATGCGCTCTCACCGGGGCCTGCTGATCACCAACCGAACGGGTCGGAGTCGGACCCGGGCAGCCAGCTGCTGCCGGGCCCGGTCCATCCTCGGGCCTTCATCATCTTCTTCGCAGCGCGCTGATTGCGGCCGATCAGGCGATCGAGGTACAGGTGACCGGCCAGATGGTCGGATTCATGCTGCAGACACCGAGCCAGGTAACCGTGGCCCTCGACCGACACAGGAGTGTTCACCACATCGACACCGGTCACGCGGGCCCAGTCCGCACGGCCGGTCGGGTACCGCTCCCCAGGAACCGACAGACACCCCTCACCGTCTTCGGGGTCAGGCATCGTCTCCGGGATCGCCGACGTCTCGAGCACTGGATTGACCACGTGCCCGCGATGGCGGACTCCGCCGTCCTTCAGGTCGTAGACGAACACCGCACGCGGGTCGCCGACCTGATTGGCGGCGAGACCGGCACCATGCGCCGCAGTGTTGGTCTCGAACAGGTCCTCCACGAACGCGGCCAACTCCGCGTCGAACACGGTGACGGGTTCGGCGACCGTCGTCAGCCTCGGGTCACCGGCAATGAGAATGGGTCGAATCGCCATGCGACGAGGTTACTGTCGAAGCATGGCTCACTCCCGTCGCTCCCCCACGGCTCACCCCGCGGACAAGGTCTGTGCATCGTGCGGGCGGCGAATCGAATGGCGCAAGAAGTGGGAGAAGAACTGGGATGACATCAAGTACTGCAGCGACGCATGCCGGCGGCACAAGGTGAGCACCACCGACAAGGAACTCGAAGACAAGATCCGTTCTCTGCTCGACGCCCGATCCCGCGACTCCACGATCTGCCCTTCCGACGTCGCACGCGCCCTGTCCGACGACGGTTGGCGGGAGTTGATGGAACCGGTTCGCCGCGCGGCTCGACGCATGGTCGACGCGGGAGAAGTCGAGATCACCCAGAAAGGATCCGTCGTCGATCCGTCGACCGCGAAGGGCCCGATCCGCATTCGTTGGAAGCGTTGACCGGCGTCGCGGAAACGTGTCGGTGGGTGGGTATAGCTTTCGTGGGGTGAAGACATGGGGGGATGTGTTCGAGCTCGGGGACCAAGAATTGGTCTCCGAGCTGGCCGACGTTGCCTCCCTCGAAAACGCGCTCGCTGCAACGAGATTGACGCTGCTGGCGGAGATGGACCGACGTGGTTTGGCGATGAAACTCGGGCACTCGTCGGTCACTCGGTGGTACGCGCGATCGGTGCGGATCACCGACGGGTCCGCTGCCCGTCAGATGGAGCTGGGTCAATGGCTCACCGAGTGGCCGAGCGTGTCGAACGCCCTCGCAGGTGGTGACATCCACGCCGCGCATACCTCGGCGATCGCCGACGGCTACGCCACCGTGGTGGTCGCCGACCCCACCCTCGACGAGCAGCGCCGTGACGCTGTCGTCGCGGAACTGCTCGAGACCGCGATGCGCAGCACCGCCGGGCAGGTCACCTCCCGTGCGCAAGCTCTCGCGCACTCTGCGGCCGACGACGCCAGAGCCCGACACGAGCAGGCCGAGAAGCAACGACGAGAACAGGAACAAGAACGGGAACAGGCGAGCCGAGCTGATGCCGGTGGCGCGGGTGATGCAGCTGGCACCGACGATGCGGATGGTTCGGGCGATGCAGGTCGGTCAGGCGAGCCCGAACCTGCTGGGCCCGCACTTGTTCCGCCGGGGCCGCCGCCGGTTCCGGTGTCGGAGAACCCGGAGCTGAACCGATTCGACGTTCATCCGCTTGCCGATGGTCGTTTTCAACTCGGCGGCAACGTCGACCGGTTGATGGCAGAGAAGCTGCTCACGGCGTTGTCGCCGTTGACTGCCCCGCGCCCGGGTCCCGGTGGTGAGCGCGACCCGCGTGGTCCGTCGAAGCGGCGGGCCGACGCGCTCGATCAGATCCTCGACCGGCACCTGCACGGCAGCAGCCGCGGATCGTCGGGCGGGTCGCCAGCGTCGGTGCACCTGATCGTCCCGCTGCGGGAGTTGCTCACCGATAGTGGTAGAGGCCGATCCGCATGCGCACCAACGGGTTCGAGGTCACCCGCGGCCGATGCCACCGCCCGAACCGATGATGCCAACACGAGTCCCAACGGTGCGGGCGGCGGTCACCGTGTCAGCGGGAGCAGTGCTGGTGCCGGTGACCATCGCGGGCAGAAGTCTGCGCCCGAGCCCGGTGATGCCGAGTGGCCGTTCCACTTCGACTGGACCGGGCCGATCAGTCGCTCCCTCGCCGAACTTCTCACCTGCGACGCCGACCTGACCCCCGTCATCGTCGACCACCACGGCGTCCCGCTCGCCCTCGGCCGCACCACCCGCCTCGCCAGCGACGACCAACGCATCGCTCTGACCATCCGCGACACCTGCTGCGTGATGTGCGGCCGCCCCGCACAGTGGTGCCAAGCCCACCACGTGAAATTCTGGGAACACGGCGGCCACACCGACCTGAACAACCTCGCTCTGGTCTGCGGAGAATGCCACCGCCTCGTCCACCACGGCGACTGGCAACTGTTCATGGGCGACGACGGACACCCCTACGCCATCCCACCCGAATCCGTCGACCCCTCGAGACGACCCATCCCCAGCTACCACCGACGAAAACGGCGCGCAGCCTGACAACAGGTCAGCTGCGCAGCTCACGCTTGAGCAATTTTCCGCTCTGATTGCGCGGCAATTCGTCGACGAAGGTGATGGTCTTGGGCACCTTGAACGGCGCTATCCGACCCTTCACATGGTCGATCAACACCTGCGACGACAACTCACTGCCGTCCTTGAGCACGACAACAGCCGTCACCGCCTCGATCCACCTGTCGTCGGGCGTCCCGATCACCGCGACCTCGGCGACCGCCGGATGGGTGTAGATCGCATCCTCCACCTCGCGTGACGCGACGAGAATGCCGCCGGTGTTGATGACGTCCTTGATCCGGTCGACCACGGTGATGAAACCCTCGGCGTCGCGTGTCACCAAGTCGCCGGAATGAAACCACCCATCCGAGAACGCATCTGCCGTCGCCTCCGGTTTGTCCCAGTAGCCGTCGCACAGCTGAGGAGAACGGTAGAGAATCTCCCCGGGCTCGCCGTCCGGCACATCGTTGCCGTCGGCATCGACGACGCGGGTCTCGACGAAGAACACCGCACGTCCGCACGACGCCGGCCGCGCCTCGTGCTCCTCGGGCTGCAATACCGTTGCCAGCGGACCGATCTCGGACTGCCCGAAGCAGTTGTAGAACTCGATGTCCGGGTACCGCTCACGTAGCCGAGTGAGCACGGTGACGGGCATGATCGACGAACCGTATTGTGCCTTCTTCAGCGACGAGAGGTCGCGCGTGGGCAGGTCGGGGTGATTGGCGAGCGGAACCCACACCGTCGGTGCCAGGAACAGAGACTTGATCTTCTCCTCTTCGATCCGGCGCAGGATCTCCGGAACGTCGGGCCTGCGCATCAAACGGACCGTGGCACCCACCGACAGATACGGCAGCATGAACACGTGCATCCCCGCCGAGTGGTACATCGGCATCACGAGCAGCGGATCGTCGTCCTGGGTGAACCCGAGCGCGATGACGCACGAGACGTACTCCGCGACGAGTGCGCCGTGAGACATCATCGCGCCCTTGGGTTTCGACGTCGTTCCCGAGGTGTAGAGCAGCTGAGCGAGGTCGGTCGAATCGGCGGCGGGTTCGAGTTCGGAGCCGTCGCCGTCCGTGCCCAGTACATCGGGAAGTGAGATCACGTGCTCGATCGTCAGGTCTCCGCGAACGGAGTCGAGGGTGGCCGTCAACGCCGGGTCCACGAGAACCACGCGGGAGCCCGACTGGTCGAGCATGTACCGCAATTCGTCGCCCACCAGCGCGTAGTTGATCGGAACGTGCACCAATCCGGCTCGCGCACAAGCGAGGAACGCGACGACGTACGCGTCCGAGTTGACGCCGTACGCCGCCACACGGTCACCCTTGTTCAATCCCAACGCGATCAGTCGTCGGGCGGCGCGGGTGACCGCGATATCGAGTTCTCCGTAGGTGTGACTGCGTCCCTCGAAGGTCACGGCGAGACGGTCAGGAAATTTCGCGGCCGACCGTCGCAGGACGCCGTCGACGGTGTTCACTCGTGTTCCGCTGCTCATCACCCGACTTTATAGGACGTCCAAGCATCTCGTCCCGTGTTTGGCTGCCCTTACGGTTCGCGCAGCGTCAGCGGGGCATGCGGCAAGGCATGAAGACGAAACAAGCACTCGACAGCCTCGAATCGGCGTCCATTCTCGACGGTGCCGGCAACGCGATCAACGGCGTTCTCGCGCCCGCCCTCGACGACAGCGCCGTCGGTGGCGCACTGAGGGGACGGTGGATCGGTCACCCCATCCACCCGGCTCTCGTCAACGTCACCATCGGCAGCTGGACGAGCGCAGTCGCCCTCGACCTGATGAATCACCAATCGAGGGCGAGCAAGCTGGTCATCTCCCTCGGGCTGGCATCCGCACCGGCAGCCATCGCCACCGGCTGGGCGGACTGGTCGACGATGAACACCCGCCAACGACGCGTCGGGATGATCCACGCGGCCTCCAACGCGACCGGCGTCTTCCTCTTCCTCGGCTCGTACATACGTCGCCGGAACCAGACCGATGGCATCGCCAAGGCGCTGGCTGCGGCCGGTCTGGCGACAGCCAGCGTCGGCGGCCTCATCGGAGGCCACCTCGCCTACAGCTCGACCGAGCAGGAACCGGCTCCAGCAGGCAAGCACAGCATTCGCCGGTAGTTCAGCAGTTGCTGGGCTCACCGATCTTCACCGCGGACAGCAGAGCATCCCCCTCACCGATCAGCGTCCCTGCGGGCGGATCCTGCGCCACGACAATCCAGTTCGAGTCGTTGACCTGCATCCGACCTTCGCCGGAGGCATCGGCGCTGCGGGAGTAGAAGACACCGGCTGCCTGGATCGCATTCTGCGCGGACTGCAAATTCATGCATACGACCGGAGGCATGGCAACGAGGACCGGCGCGGCCGGCTCCGATGCGGACGGCTCGGGCGCAGTGGTGTCCGGAAGGACGATCCTGTCGACCGACGTCGGCGCGATAGCCGCTGGGGTTGCCGTTGCCTCGACGGTCACCGTCCGGACTTCGGTGCGCACTTCGGGCTCGGTGGAGTCCTGCGATCCGCAGCCCGCGAGGACGATCGCCGGGAGGGCGAGCACGATGGCCGATCGCACGCGGAAACGACTACTACTGGTCATGAATACCTTTCGACACGACCGATCGCCTGATGCAACCGGCGCCCATGTGAGATCGCCAGACCGGTAAGTCTGTTACTGCGGACGCACGAACGGCATTTCCGTACGGCGTACGGTAGACTGCGTCGGCCCCGGGCGAACCAGCGTCGGGGGCGGCGAAAGGCGACCTCAGCGCACATGACCCAGGCCCAGCCGACCACCCCAGCCCAGCCATCCAGCAACGAACTGTCCACGATCATCGTTCGCGGAGCGCGCGAGAACAATCTTCGCGACGTGAACCTCGACCTGCCCAAGCGCTCGCTCGTCGTGTTCGCGGGCGTGTCCGGGTCGGGGAAATCCTCGCTCGTGTTCGACACCATCGCTGCCGAAGCTCAACGGCAGATCAACTCCACGTTCACCGCGTTCGCGCAGACCTTCCTTCCGTCCTACGGTCGTCCCGACGCAGATCTGATCGCCAACCTGTCTGCCGTCGTGATCGTCGACCAGAAGCGTCTGTTCGGTGGCCCGCGGTCGACGGTCGGCACCATCACCGACATCGGTGACTGGCTGCGCATGCTGTGGTCCCGCGGCGTCACCCCGACGATCGGGTTCGCGAACGCGTTCTCGTTCAACGACCCGGCCGGCATGTGCCTCGAGTGCGACGGGCTCGGTGAGGCGAAGGTCGTCGACCTCGGCGAACTCGTGGACGAGTCGAAGTCCCTGCGCGAGGGGCCGTTCCGGCATCCGGACTTCGAGGTCGGTAAATGGCCGTATCGAGTGTTCGCCGACTCGGGCCTGTTCGATCTCGACGTCCCGATCGAGCAGTACTCCGCCCGCGAGCGCCACATCTTCTTCGACGCCAAGCCCGGCGAGGTCGAAGTGCTGAACCCCGACGCCGTCATGAAGAGCTACGAGGGGATCGTGTCCCGGTTCCGGCGCAGCTACCTGGCGAAGGACGCCGATGCCCTCAAGGGCAAGGCCAAGCTCGCGTTCGAGCGCATCGTCACGCGCGGCGTCTGCGAGTCCTGCGGCGGCTCCCGCTACAACGAGGCCATCCGCGGCGCAACCCTCGAGGGACTGTCTCTGCCCGACGCGTTCGCGATGCAGGTGTCCGAACTCGCCGATCGTATCGACGGCTGGCAGATCAACGGACTGGGCACCGTCACCGCCGAAATCGTCACGCAGCTACGAAGGCTCGTCGATCTCGGTCTGGGCTACCTCAGCCTGGACCGGGCGACGTCGTCGCTGTCGGGCGGTGAATCCCAGCGCATCAAGATGGTCCGCCACCTCGGAGCCACCCTCAACGACATGCTCTACGTCTTCGACGAACCGACCACAGGCCTCCACCCCCGCGACGTTCACCGCCTCGACGACATGTTGCTCGCGCTGCGCGACAAGGGCAACACCGTCCTCGTCGTCGAGCACGACCCCGAGGTGATGGCCATCGCCGACCGCATCGTCGAGATCGGCCCCGGCGCGGGAAAGGCAGGCGGCACAGTCGTGTTCGAGGGCACTTACGACGAACTCCGCCGCGCCGACACCAGGACAGGTGCCGCGCTGCGCCGCGAGGGCGTCGAATTACGCACTCCCCGTGCGCCTTCGGGCTGGCTGAGCATCACCGGTGCGAGCACGCACAACCTGCGCGACGTCAGCGTCGACGTGCCGCTCGGAGTTCTGACCGCCGTCACCGGCGTCGCGGGTTCCGGCAAATCGAGCCTCATCCACGGCCACCTCCGTGAGGCCGCGCCGGACGCCGTCATCATCGACCAGGCACCCATCCGCGGATCGCGCCGCTCCTCCCCCGCGACCTACACCGGTCTGCTGGACCCGATCCGCGCGTACTTCGCCAAGAAGACCGGCCAGCCGCCGTCGCTGTTCTCGCCCAACTCCGACGGCGCGTGCCCCGACTGCCAAGGCAGTGGCGTCATCTTCACCGACCTCGGGTTCACCGACCCGGTGACGAGCACCTGCGAGACGTGCCAGGGCAGGAGATTCCGTTCGGGCGCGATCCGGCATACCGTTGACGGCATCAGCATCGCCGACATCTTCGAGATGTCCGTCGAGGACGCTCAGGACTTCTTCGAGGTCAAGAAGATCCGCGACATCCTCCGCCGGTGCCGGGACGTCGGGCTCGGCTACCTCTCGCTCGGCCAGAACCTGTCCTCGCTCTCCGGCGGCGAGCGGCAACGGCTCAAGCTCGCTACCGAACTGGTCGGGTCGTCGCCGGTGCTGGTCCTCGACGAGCCGACGACCGGTCTGCACCCGTCGGACGTGTCGAACCTGATCGCGTTGTTGTCCGGGATGGTCGACGAGGGCAGGTCGGTGATCGTCATCGAACACAACCTCGACGTCATCGCCGCCGCCGATTGGGTCATCGACCTCGGCCCCGACGGCGGGCACAACGGCGGTCTGATCACCTTCACCGGAACCGTCGACGAGTTGGTGGTCTCGGACACCCACACCGGCACGTACCTGGCACGGAGCCTGGGGCGCTGACCGCGACCCGATAGTGTTGGCGCTCCACGAGGCATCGGAAACTCAGGAGTGGCAGTGCAGCGTCGATCGGCACGAATGATCTCAGCCGGGTTCGCGGTCGTCGCGCTGGTCGCGACCGGCTGCGGCAGCACGACCACGGACTCCCCGCCGGCCGCCACCTCGGCTACGGCGTCGAGCGGGGAGTTTCCGAGGACGATCGCGTCGGGCTCGGACGGCGGGACCGTCACCATCGACGCGATGCCTCGTTCGATCGTCTCGCTCAGCCCGACGGCGACGGAGACCCTGTATGCCGTCGGGGCGGGTGAGCAGGTGGCGGCCGTCGACGATCAGTCGGACTATCCCGCCGACGCTCCGAAGACCGGGCTGTCGGCGTTCACGCCGAGCCTCGAGGCGATCGTCGCGTACGACCCCGATCTGGTGATCACCTCCACCGACCTCGGCCTCGTGACGTCCACTCTGGCCGAGGCGGGTATTCCGACGTTGCTGGTCCCGGCCGCGACGAGCCTCGACGACGCGTACTCCCAGATCGAACGCGTTGCGGATGCGACCGGGCACGACGCCGACGGCGACGCCGTGGTCGCGCAGATGCGGTCCAGGATCGACGCCGCGGTGGCGAGCGTTCCGGATCGTGATGAACCGCTGACGTACTTCCACGAACTCGACGACACGTTGTACACGGTGTCGAGCGCGAGCTTCGTCGGCCAGATCTACGGTCTGTTCGGCCTGACGAGCATCGCCGACGGCTCCGGCGCAGGCGACTACCCACAGCTGTCCGCCGAATCGGTGATCACCGCGGATCCCGACATCGTGTTCCTCGCCGACGCCCAATGCTGCGGCGTCACAGCCGAATCGGTCGCGGCTCGGCCGGGGTGGGGTTCGATGACCGCCGTCCGAGACGGCAGAATCTTCCCGATGGACGAGGACCTGTCGAGTCGGTGGGGGCCACGCATCGCGGACCAGGTGGAAGCCGTCGCCGCCGTGGTGCAGCAGATTCCGATGTGAACTCGGCGGGTGACCGGACATCGCGATCACCCGCCGCGCTCTACACGATGCTGTCGCGGTGCATCGCCTCGATCTCGTCGGCGCTACAGCCGATTTCGGTAAGCACCTGGTCGGTATCGGCACCGTGCTTGCGGCCGGTGTACCTGATCCGGCCGGGGCTGCCACCCATCCGCCACATGACGTTCTGCATGCGCACGGGGCCGAGGTCGTCGTCCTCGACGGTCGTCACCATTTCGATGGCGTTGACCTGGGGATCGGACAACAGGTCGCTCGGCTTGTAGACGGGAGCGACTGCCGCTCCGGCCTTCTCGAACTCGTCGATCACCACGTCCTTGGTCCGCTCGGCAATCCAGCCGCCGACGTACTCGTCCAGAAGGTCGGCATGGGCGGCGCGCTGACGCCCGGTGGCAAACCACGGTTCGTCGAGCACCTCCGGGTGACCCACCAGCACCAGCACGCGTTCGGCTATCGAATTGGCGCTCGTGGAGATCGCCAACCAATGCCCGTCCGCGGTCTTGTACAGGTTGCGGGGCGCGTTGTTGCTCGACCGGTTCCCGGTTCGCTCCTGATCGATCCCCAGCTGATCGGCGTAGATGACGCCCGGCCCGACCGCAGCCATGATGGGGCTCAACAGATCCAGATCGATCTGCTGGCCCTTACCGCCGTTTTTGGTGCGGTGCAGCAGAGCCATCGAGACGGCAGACGAACCCGCAATCCCGGCGAGGGAATCGGCCAACCCGAACGCCGGAAGCGTCGGCGGCCCATCGGCTTCGCCGGTCAGATGCGCGAACCCACTCATCGATTCGACGAGCGTGCCGAAGGCAGGCCTCGTGGCGTACGGTCCGGTCTGACCGAAGCCGGTGACACGCAACAGGATCAAACCAGGGTTGAGCTCGGAGAGAACGTCGTATCCCAGTCCCCAGCGTTCGAGGGTTCCCGGCCGAAAATTCTCGACCACCACGTCGGCTTCTGCGGCGAGGCGACGAAAGATCGCTCCGCCGTGCGCGTTTCCGAGGTTCAGGGTCATCGTTCGCTTGTTGCGACTGATCATCGTCCACCACAGCGGATGACCGTCCTTGTCCAAGCCGTGTCCGCGCATACCGTCGGGCTTGGTGGGGTGCTCGATCTTGATGACCTCCGCCCCGAAATCGCCGAGAATCTGCGCGACGAGGGGGCCGGCGAGGATCGTCGAGATGTCGAGTACCTTGATGCCCTCCAGTGGGCCCGTCACAGGTACGGACGGTGCAGGTAGCGGCCTGCGGGAGCACCGGCGACGGCACCGTCGGTGAGTACCCGCTGACCGCGGACGAACGTGTCGGTCACCTTGGCACCGAGCTCGAATCCCTCGAACGGTGTGTACTCCTGCGCCGACTCGGAATCCTCCGGACGGACGGTCCAGGTATGGTCCGGGTCGATCAGAGCGATGTCTGCGTCCATCCCGACGGCGATGTCACCCTTGCCCGGTAGGCCGTAGCGCCGGGCAGGGTTGAGCGAGGTCAGCTCGGCGATGCGACGCCAGCTCAGGCCGCGCTTGCGTCCTTCGCTGACCAGTCCGGGCAGCAGGTACTCGGCACCGCCGAAGCCTGATTTCGCGGCGAAGATGTCGCCGCGGTCCTCGGCGAACTTCTTCTCGTCCTTGCAGCACGCGTGATCGCTGACGACCCAGTCGATGTCACCTGCGAGCAGGTGCTCCCACAGCGCTTCGACGTCGTCGCGCGGACGCAGCGGCGGGTTGACCTTGCCGCCGAGGCCGTAGGCGGTGTCGATATCGGCCAACAGGTGCCCGATGGTGACCTCACGGCGGAAGTTGACGTGCGGGAACGCCTTTGCCATCCGCATCGCCGCAGTCAACGCCTTGCGCGAGGACAGGTGCAGCAGGTTGATGTTGGGCAGCTGCGTCTCGTCCGCGAGGAACGACGCGATGGTGACGGCGAGGCCCTCCGAGTGCGGTGGCCGTGACGCGCTGTACGCAGCCAGGCCCTCGAGGGTGCCTTCCTCCTCGACGATCTTGGTGTACGCGCTCATGATCTCGGCGGTCTCGCAGTGCAGCGACAGCGAGATGTGATCGGCCTTGTCGCCCATCTGCTCCCGTGCCGCCTGGATGCCGCGCATCACGAACTCGAAGTGCGCGAGGTCGTACCGCTCCCCCTCGGGGGTCATCAGGAATTCGCTCTGATCGGTCGACCGCCCGTGGAGCCCGTGGCTGCCGTAGAACATGAAGATCTTGAACGAGGTGACGCCGTGATCTGCGATGAGCGCTGGAATTTCGTCGATGTGTTCTTTCGACATCGGCGCGAGGTGGTACGCGTAATCGACGTAGGGACGTCCCTCGGTGGCGTCGAGGACCTTCGGGAACACGTCGGCGTAGGAACCACCGGTGTTCATGTAGTACTGGCCGGTCCGCATGTAGGACAGTGAGGTGGTCACGCCGCCCTGGACACACGCCCGCGACTCGGTCTCGGCATCGTCGCCGAGCGAGTTGTAGATGCCCCAATGCTGGTGTGCGTCGACCACACCGGGAAATGCGACCTTGCCTGCCGCGTCGATGACGGTCTCTGCGGATGCTGCATCGATGTTCGCCTCGATACGGGTGAACTTGCCGTCTTCGATGAGCAGATCCAGAAACTCACCCTCGTCGGGGGCGTCGGATCCTGGCCGAACTACGCGCGCATTGGTGATCAACAGCGTTGACATGATGGTCCTTTCGAGTTTCTTCACAAGAGTTCAGTGGTTCGGAGCGAGCTTGCCGCGAGGTACGCCAGTCCGAGTGCCGGCAGCAATCCGTTACCGGCGAGGTACCCGGCAGCACCGTGGCCGGAGATGCCCATCGCGGCACCGCCCGAGGCGAACAGGCCGGTGATGGCCGAACCGTCGGTTCGCAGTACACGTGCGTTCTCGTCGACGACGAGGCCGCCCTGCGTATGGAACAACGCGGGCACGATCTTGATGGCGGCATACGGCCCGGTGAGAGTGTGCTCGAAAGAGCTGCGGCCGAACGGGTCCGGTGCCTCGCCCGAGGCATACCTTTCCACAGCGTCGAGCTCCTCCGCCACTGCCGCAGGTGGGAGCCCTGTTGCGGCCGCAAGGTTATCGGCATCGTCGGCCCACACCGCAGCACCCGAGTCGACGGTCTGCTGGAAGTCCTTGAACGACAAACACTTGTCGTAGATCGCCCGGTCGATGATGATCCACCCCTCGGATCCGGGCCTGGACGCGAGCGTGGCCGCGTACTCGGAGTAGCCGGTCGTCTCGTCACCGAACCGACGGCCGTTGACGTCGAGCACAACACCGCCGTGCATCACCGTCGCCCAGCCGACGAGCGTCGCGGCCTGCTTGGAGAGCGCGGCGTGCCCCTGGTAGGCATCGAGATACGCCGACTCGGCTCCGAGGCGACGTCCGATGGCGAGCGCGTCACCGGTGGAGTGCTCGCTGCCGTGATAACGCGCCGCCGATATCTCAGGGACGTGCTCGGCCACCATCGAAGCATTGGCACCGTAACCGTTGGTGGCCAACAGAACTGCACGAGTGGGAACGACGTCGATACTGCCGTCGGGCATCGTGATCGTCACCGCGTCGACGGCCCCGTCGGAATCGACGGACACGTCGGTCAGGCGAGCGGGAGTCAACATATCGATGCGTGGCTCGTCCGCCACCGCTCGCGCAAGGTGCTCGAGCATCGCACTGCCGTGCCGGCCTTCGACAGTGTGGCAACGCAATTGCGAGTGCCCCGGGTACGAGAAATCGGTCACGAGGGTGAGCGGCAGCTTCACATGATCTGCGAGCCATTCCACCAGCGGGGCACTGACATCGGCCAGGGTGGACGCCAGCCGTAAATCGGCAGTGCCCTTGGTCTTGCGCAACACGTCGTCCAAGAACTGCTGCGGTGAGTCCTCGATTCCGGCCTCACGCTGCCATCGCGAACCCGCGCCTGGGATCATGGCGGTCGACATCGCGGTGTTGTTACCCCGCTTGAAGTGCGCACTGGCCTCGACCACCAGCACGTCGAGCCCGAGCTCGGCGGCTCGGAGAGCAGCAACGAGCCCGCCGCCCGCGCCTGCCACCACCAGGTCGGGTCCGTCCTCGCTCACGCGGTGACCTGCAGTTCGGATCGCAGACCGAGCAGCCGCAGTGCAGTGGCGGTCGGGTCGACCACCTGCGGCGACGCGGGTGGATCGACGAGATCGACGGCAGAGCACGCATTGATGGCGATGGTGCACCGGAGCTTGCTCGCGTGTTCCGAGACCGCTCTCCCCCAGGCTCCGGTGTCGGCAATATCGTGCACACCGAGTCCGAGTACCTCGGTGGCTTCGGCGACGATCCCGTAGAACCCGAGACGGCGGTCCATTTCCGCGGCAATGGCGTCGTTGCGCGCCAGTGCGCCGATCCGGTGTCCCTGGGACGCGTAGAACGATGCCGTCAACCGCGTCAGTCCGTAGAGCGGCCGCGCGAACGAATCTGCTTCTTCGGCGCAGGGATCGAGCACGCAGTCGGGCAGGAACCCGTCGGCTTCCGTCTCGTGCACGGATCGGAAAGCAGCCGACAGCACCTCCTCGGACCGTCTGATGTCGCGTTCGGAGTCCAGTGCGCTGGGCGCGTCGGCCCCGATGTTGCGAAGCTCGACTGTGGTCCCCGAGGGGGAAAGTTGGTCGTACCGATCCTGCCGCCGCTGCAGTTCTGCCGCGTCGACGTCGATCGGGGTGAAAGCCAAGAGGTGCATGTGGGGTGAACTCCTAAATACCGAGGTAGGCAGCTTTGACCCGTTCGTCGTGTGCCAGTTCGGATCCGGTGCCGGTCAACACGATCGACCCGCTCTCGATGACGTACGCGCGATCGGAGATGGCCAGTGCCTGCGCTGCGTTCTGCTCGACGATCAGCACGGTGACACCCGAATCACGGATGCGGACGATCGCGTCGAGCACCTGAGCTGCGAGCTTGGGGGCGAGCCCGACCGACGGTTCGTCGAGTGTCAGTACTCGCGGCTTCGACATCATCGCGCGACCGATGGCGAGCATCTGCTGCTGACCACCGGACATGGTGTCGGCCCGCTGTTCTCGTCGTTCGGCCAGAATCGGGAACAGCGCGTAGACCTGGTCCAGGGATTCCTTCACACCGCTGCGCTTCTGGGTGTAGGCACCCATCTCGAGGTTGTCGGCGACGGTGAGGCTGCCGAACAGTGCTCGGTCCTGTGCCACGTGCACGAGCCCCGCTCGCACGATCCGATCCGCCCGCATGCCGTGAATGGCGTTGCCGTCCAACATGATCCTACCGCCGGAGGTGGACACCAGACCGGACAGGGCGCGCAGCGTTGTCGTCTTACCTGCCCCGTTGGCACCGATCAGGGAAACGATCTCGTGGCGGTCGACCGCGAGGGTCAACCCGTGCAGAATTTCCAGACGACGGTACCCGGCATGCAGGTTGTCGATTTCGAGCATCATGCTGTTTTCTCCTCACCGAGGTATGCCTCGACGACGCGGTCGTCGGCAACCACCGTGCGTGGGTCACCCGAGGTGAGCACGGCACCTTCGTGCATGACCACCAGACGCTCGGACAGGGCCATCACCGCAGCCATGATGTGCTCGACGAACAGCACCGTCTGGCCCTCCTGGTGCACTGTGCGCAGCAGTTCGATCATCGGCGCACGCTCGGCTGGGACCAGCCCGGCGAGAACCTCGTCGAGGAGCACCACACGTGGCTCCATGGCCAGTGCGCGCGCCAGCTCGAGTCGCTTCAATCCCGCCGTCGACATGGCCGAGACCTTGCCGCCGACCTGATCGGACAATTGCACACGATCGAGGACATCGAGGGCGTGACGCCGCGCATCCTTGCGCGACTTGCGCTTCGACAATGCGGCGATGGTGACGTTCTCCAGTACCGACATCGACTCGAACGGGCGCATCAGCTGGAAGGTGCGAACCAGCCCGGCGCGCGCGATCTTGCTCGCCGGCCAACCGGTGATGTCGGTACCGTCGAAGATCACTCGACCGGTGGTCGGCGGCTGTTCACCCGACAGCAGGGAGAACAAAGTCGTCTTACCTGCCCCGTTGGGGCCGATGATGCCGAGGAATTCGTGCTCGGGCACATCGAGGCTGACGTCGCGCACCGCATGGATACCCGAGAAGGATTTGCTCAGGGATTCGATGCTCAACAGGCTCATCGGTTCCACCTCTCACGGATCGTGCCGAAGATTCCCTTGGGCAGGAAGATCACGATCGCGATCAGAATCACCGAGTACGCGGCAACGTCCAATCCGATTGTTCCCTGCAGGAATTCGAGGAAGGCGGGTGGGTTTCTCAGCAGCTCGTTGATCAACTCGGACAGCGGCCCGATCACGGCAGCGCCGATGACCGGTCCCCAGATCGTGCCGATGCCGCCGATGACGGCCGGGACGATCGCTTCGACGGAGACCGCCGAACCGAAGGCCTGTTCCGGGCCGACGAAGAAGTAGTACTGCGTGTAATAGACGCCTGCGACTGCGGTCAGAGCACAACTCGCCGCCACGGCAATCAGCCGATACTTCATCGTGTCGATACCGAGTGAGGCTGCTGCGGTTTCGTCGTCGCGGGTGGCCTGGACGAACTGCCCGGCCCGCGAGCGGGTGTAGAAGATGGTTCCGAGAACGGCGAGGGCCAGGATGACGAGGGGAATCCAGACGTAGTTGGGGCTGCCCTTCTCGAACTGCAGCATCCACCACGAATCACGAGGCAGGATGGGCACATTGAATCCCTCGGTCTTGTTGAAGACTTCGAGGTTCTGCACCAGCAGCAGGAACATCTGCGCGAAGGCGAACGTGGCCAACGCGAAGTAGGACCCGGCGAGCCGGTAACGCAGACACAGGTACGCGATGAGGGTTCCCACCACCGCCGAGATGATCGCCGCGACGACCATCGAGATCCACGGCGAAACGCCGTGTTCGACCAACAGATATGCACCGGTGTAGGCACCGATTCCGAAGAAGGCGGCGTGGCCGAAGCTGAACATGCCACCGAACCCGCTCATGATGTTCCACGCCACGGCCATCACGGCGAAGATCAGCGTGCGAACGGCAACCGTCTGCGCCTGCTCACCGAGCAGCAGCGGCAATGCCGCCACTACGACGAAACCGATGGCGAGCGTGATCAATTGGCGACGAAGCCAGGTGCCCTTCAACCGTGGATCGTCCGACACCGGGGTGGGTGCGGTCGTTGTCGTTGTCATCGGCGAGCTCCGTACAATCCTTCGGGCTTGAGAAACAGGACGAGAACGAACACCGCGAACACCAGGATCAACGAGCCTGTTCCCGGTAGATACAGCGCGCCGACGGTCTGCACGAGGCCGATGACGAGGCCACCGACCATGGCTCCCACGACGCTTCCGAGTCCGCCGAGAACCACGATGACGAACGCCAGGATGGTGAACTGTTCTCCGACCGACGGCGTCAGACTGGTGAACGGCGTCATCAAGCCGCCGGCGACGGCGACGCAGGCTGCACCGATACCGAAGGTGAGCGCGTAGACCCGACCGATGTCGACGCCGACCAGCTTGGCGCCCTCGGAGTTGGATGCGACTGCGCGAATGGACAATCCGAGCGGCGTCCGCTTCAGTACCGCGGTGAGCGCGACGGCGACCAGAGCAGCCCCGATGAATGCGATGACTCGCGGCCACGACGCGACGGCACCCAGCACGTCGAGGGAACCCTCGATCGGTGCCTGCACCGACTGTGGTCGTCCGCCGAAGATCATCAGCAGCACGTTGATGATCAGCAGCGACAGGCCGAGGGTCACCAGGAGTGGGCCGTCGTGACTACCGCTGATGGTCAATTTCGTCAGCAGCGTTGCCTGCACGACCATCCCGAACAGGAACATCACCGGAACGGCCAACAGCGTTGCGACATAGACCGGCAGACCCGCGTTGGACAGGGCGTACACGATGTACATCGCCATCGTCAGCATCGCGCCCTGGGCAAAGTTCACGATCCCGAGAACGCCGAAGATGAGCGTCAGTCCGACGGAGATCAGTGCGTACACGCCGCCGAGCAGAAGTCCGGAGACGACCGACTGCGTGACCAAGCCCTGATCTTTACCACCGACGAGGTAGATCACCGCCATGATGACGACGATCGCTGCCGCGACCGGGATACCGGGGCCGATCCCGGCCAGACCTTTCTTACCCGTCCTCTCCGCAGTCGAGGTAGCGGCCGTCACTGGCCGGCTCCCACGGGGAACTCGAGTGCGTCCGTTGCGAACTCCTCGGGGAAGACCTGAGCGACTGCACCGTCGCGGACCTGCATGACGATGACGGTCGCGTTCTTGTTCTGCCCGGTCTCGTCGAACTCGATCGGTCCGCTGAACGCGAGGAGCGGGTCGTCGATCGAGACGCCGGAAATGGCCTCGCGCAGATCTTCCGGGTCGCTGGAGGCGCCGTCGTTCAGACCCGCCGCGATGACCTCGACCGCCTGGTAGGACAGCATCGCTGCGGTCTCCATCGGGCGTCCGTACTGAGCCTCGAACCGCGTACGAATGTCGGTGACGCGGTCACTGGTGGCGTCGTAGTGGTAGTTCGCGCTCAACACGCCGTTGCCGGCCGCGCCTGCATCGCTGGGGAACGAGCTGTCGTCGAACGCGCCGTTGGCAATTCCGTAGACACCCTTGACGTTCAGGTTCAGCTGCTGCACCGCACGCGCGATCAACAAACCGTCCGGGTAGTAGCCGGTGGCGACGATGACGTCGGGATTCGATACCGCTGCCTCACGGACCTGAGTGGTGGCGTCGGAGAAATTGGTTGCGGGATAGGTGATTTCCTGCACCGACGAGATCCCCTGATTGGCTGCCTCGGCCTCGAATGCGTCGAAGACGCTGTCGCCGAAGGATCCCTCGATATGCAGGTACGACACTCGGTCGATGGCCTGGCCGGTCTGCTCCTCGATCGCGGCCAGTGCCTTGGCACCGTCGGTACCCATGCTGGAGGCGTTCGGCTGCATCCGGAAGGAGTACTGGTAACCCTGATCGAGGATCTTGTCGTCGACGGCCACGTCGATCACGAGCGGCACCCGAGATCGTTCGGCGACCGAGGCGACGTTCTGAGTGACGTCACTCTGGTACGTGCCGATGAGCGACACCGCGCCGTCGTCGATCAGTCGCTGTGCCTCGCTCTGGCCGACCTCTGCTTTGCCCTGGCTGTCACCCGACACCAACTCCAGCTGCCGACCGTCCAAGGACGAAATACCGCCTGCTGCATTGATATCGGCCACCGCAAGAGCAGCACCGTCGTTCATCAATCCGCCCACACCTGCCAGAGCTCCGGTGGTGGGATGAACCGATCCGATCTTGATGGGGCCGGAGTCGTCCGAGCCGGTGGAGGAACCACACGCTGCTGCACCCACGACTGCAACGGCTGTCAGCACACCTACGAGCTTCTTCATTGTCGAATCTGCCTTCCGCGCCCATCGGCGCCGAGTCGAACCACTGGGCGGAACCTACCGTTCCGCTGAGCGCACCATCAGATTGATGATTGATCTCGCTGAAATCGAGTATGGCACGCATCACGGCCTCAGAACAGGCTCTTCCGTCAATTTCTTGTTACGGGTATGGTTCGCTCAGCGGAACGCCTGCACATCCGAAAGGTGGCACTTATGGTCAGCAAGCCTGCACTGGAGACCTCGACCGGAACCGAGTCGGCCGATCGTGTCGCCGATGTACTGATCGCCTTCGCGCAATCCGACCGGGCGCTCGGCGTGTCCGAGATCGCCCGCACTCTGGACCTGAGCAAGGCTGTGGTGCACCGCATTCTGCAATCGCTTGCGTCGCGGTCGATCGTGCAGCCGGTCGCGGGCGAGTCGACCTATTCACTCGGCCCGGCGGCGATCGGACTCGGCACGAAGGCGTGGAGCCAGCTCGACGTTCGCTCCATCGCCGCTCCGGTATTGCGCGCGCTGCGTGCGAACACACGCGAAACCGCAACGCTGTCGGTACTTGTCGGGCACCGCCGCGTCTATCTCGATCAGTACGAGAGCCCCCAGGAGGTGAAGATGGTCGTCGAGATCGGACCCCAGTACGCGCTGCACTCGGGTGCCTCGAGCCGAGCCATCCTGGCGTTTCTACCCGACCGATTCGCAGAGGAGGCCTTCCAGGAACTCCGCAGCAGTTCCCCCGACGCCGACGAGACCCGCTTCCGCGCTCGCCTCGCCGAGATCCGCACCAACGGGTACGCAACCTCGACGAACGAACGAAACACCGGTGCAGCCTCGATCGCCGCTCCGTTCTTCGACGCCGCAGGGCACGTACTCGGATCGGTCAGCTCGTCCGGTCCAGCCTTCCGCTACTCCTCGTCCGCGGACGACGAACACATCGTGCACGCCGGTCAGGTTGTCGCGGCAGCCCAGTCGATCACCAGCATCCTGGAAGCGCGTGCAGCTCGATGACCCCCACCTCTGCCCGGTCGTTCCTCTACGTCCCCGCGAACAAACCCGAACTGTTCGACAAGGCAGTAAACGGAGACACCGACGCGGTGATCATCGACCTCGAGGACGCGGTTCCGTTGCCGGACAAGGATCGAGCGCGCAACGAGGTCGCACAGTGGTTGGAGTCGAGGTCGTCGACCGACACCCAGATCTGGATCCGAGTCACCCCCGAGTTCATGACGCAGGATCTCGAGGCCGTCGCCGGAACCGCCGTCACCGGCATCATGGTGGCGAAGTGTTCGACCGATTCACTGACACGCGCGGACCGTTTCCTCGAGATGCGCAACCTCCCCGACGTCGAGCTGATCGGCCTGATCGAGACCGCTCACTCCTTGCGCGCTCTGCCGGAGATGGCTCGGTGCAACAGAGTTCGAACGTTCGGGATCGGTGAGGTCGACCTGCTCGCAGACCTGCGGATCACCCGTTCGGAGTCCACCGAGTCGATGATCGACGCCATCCGCCTGAGCGTCGTGATCGATTGCGCTGCCGCAGGTCTGGCCGCGCCGATCGCTCCGACATCGACCGATTTCCGCGACCTGGACGGATTTGTCGCCACCACAGCACGTTTCGTGCAGATGGGGTTCCGCGGCCGGACGGCACTGCACCCGAGCCAGGTCCCGATCATCAATGCCGCACTCACGCCGTCGGCGGACGATGTCACTGCGGCCCGTCGACTGGTGGAACTCTACGACGTGGCCCAGGGCGGTCCGACCGTGGACGACAGCGGCCGATTCGTCGACGAAGCAGTGGTGCGGGGCGCGCGAGAGATCCTCGCCCGGGCCTGAACTGGTCGAAACCGCAGTTCGGGCACCGCCACAGGAAAGACGGTGCCCGAGGCCTGTCCTATTGCTGCGTGGACGATTTCAGATCGGTCAACGGCGCGAGCAGTGTTCCGATGTCGGTCAGGTCCCCGAGCCGATCGCATCGACCGGCCAGTTCCTTCAGTTCGACGTCGGAGAGGAACGGCCCGGCGTTGCTGGTGAACTTGGTCGAGACCTCACCGAACGACAGCGGCCGTTCGGGTCCTCCGCGGGTGGTCAGCACCTCTTCGACGACGACTGTTCCGTCGGTCAGGGTTGCTGTCAGTACCGCTGGAAACTGATGCGGGAAAATGGCATCGCATCGGGAATCCGGAACGACGTCGACTTTGGCCATCAGCGCTCGCCGATCGGCTGACTTCGCCAACTCGTCCGTGTAATCCTCGAGCGCAGCACCGAGTCCGCCCCCGCCCAGCAGGCCGACCACCACCGCGTAGGGTCCGCTGAACTGAGCCATGTATCCGGTCTCGGGCGTGCGCTTGACGTCGATGGGTTCGCCGATCGTCCGCAGGTTCGCCGCGGGCACTCCGAGCTCCAGCTTCTCGATCTGCTCCGGCCCGATTCCCCTCGCCCGCAGGGCTGCTCCCGCGTCGATCGCAGCATGGGTGAAGTGGTTGGCCGGGTAGGGCTTGAAGAAGATTCCGGGAACGGCCCACTCGGAGCCGAGTCCGTCCAGAATTTCGTCGGCTCGACCCGGCTCGTGCAACCAGGCCTGGAAGAAGCCGAATCGGCCTTCCAGGACGGTCGGCGGTCCCGTGATCCCGTGTCGCGCAAGCCCGGCCGCAGACAGCGCGGAGTGTGCAGCCCATCCGCAGTGCATACGCTTGACCGTTCCGCCGGTGCGGTTGGCCTCGATGATGCCCGACGCCATCGACGCGGCAATACCCATCGTGTCCACGATCCGATCCTCGGATGCACCACCGATGACTGCTGCAGCCACGGCGCTGCCCATGGCACCGCAGATGGAAGTGGCGTGTTGACCGTGCTCGAAGAACACCGAATTCTTGGTCTCCGGATCGAAGCCCGCCATTCCGATCCGCACACAGACTTCGAGCCCGATCGCGATGCCCCGTACGAGTTCTCGACCGTCGGCTCCGTGCTCTTGAGCGGCCGCGAGTGCCGCAGGCACCACACTGGCACTCGGGTGCAGGATCGACGGCAGATGGGTGTCGTCGAAATCGAGCGAGTGTGCGAGCACGCCGTTGACGAAGGCGGCCATGGCAGGAGGCAGTGCAACGTCGAGCCCGACGGCGGACGCCGTTGCCGACCCACCTTGTTCTCGTGCCCACGCGGTCGCGGCCCGACTGGTATCGAGGTCGGTGGCGGCCACCGCGATGCCGAGCGTGTCCAGTACTCGCATCCCCACCGAGGCGACAACGGCCTCGGGTAGATCCTGGTAGCGGGTGGTCGCGGCGAAGTGAGCTATGTGCTGTGCGAGAGTGCGTTCGGTCATGCGGACCTCACCGCCAACGGCCGGACCGGCGAACCCGTTGCGCCGAAGATGTTCAGCGGAACGAGGAGGAACGTGAATTCGAAGAGTTCCTGCTGCGAGAGCTCTTCGAGGTCGAGTGCCTCGATGATGTAGATTCCGCTCTCCACCAGGAGAACCCGGTGCGCGGGTAGCAGACCGTGGCCACTGCCGGGAGCGAGCCGCTCGAACGCGATGGTGTCGGCACCCGCAGCGTGCACGCCCTTGTCCGCCAGCCACTGCGCACCTGCTTCTCCGACTCCGGGAACGCCGGACGGTCCGCCGACGTAGGGCAGCCCTTCGGCGAACAACTGCCCCCAGCCGCTACGTATCAAGACGACATCGCCAGGTCCGATCTCGACACCCTCGGCTGCACAGGCCGATTCGAGATCGTCGACGGTGATCTCGTAACCACCCTCGCAGCGGCCGACACCGAGACGCCTCGGAATGTCCAGCAGCACACCGCGGCGGATCATGGGCTCGATGGTGTGCACGCCGTGTTCGACGTATTTCCCACCGAGGCAGGACTGACCTGCATCGGCCCCGCCGTGCAGTTTGCCGTCCTGGCTGACGTGAGCAAGGGCGTCGATATGCGTGCCCACATGCGTTCCGGTGGTGATCATGTCGTTCGCGGCGCTGCCGCCATCCGCTCGGGTCATGTCACCGTGCCTGCGCGGCAACGTGTGCCAGAACTGCGGATGATTGGGTGACTGTGGCATGCCGACTCTCAGCTGCCTCCCGAGATCGACTACGTGCACGCCCCCTTGGACGGCACGAAGAAGTTGATCGGACATTGCTTCATCTCCTCGTTCGACGCTGAGCAGGCACCTCACACCAGCGTAGTTTCGTTTCGCTAGCCGGAACGTTTGTGACTCTCCGAGAGTTGCGCCGGCGCTAGGACGAGCGTAGCAGTCTGCTGGTTACCCGTCTCGATCATTGACTCTTTCGTTCTCCACCTTCTACAGTCCGCGAATGGACGGTTCACACGCGTTTCGCTCAACGGAACATATTGCCGCAGTCGATCGTCTGGCTGCCGTGATGGTCGAGCTCAGGGGCGCACCCTTGACCGCACCGCTGAACGAACGGGTTCGGTTGGTCCTGTTCGATCTACTGGGTGTCACACTCGCCGGTGCCCGCTCCGCCGAGATGGTCGAATTGCGAAGGAACTGGGCTGCAGAGACCGGATCGACGCACCCGATCGGTGGAAGCGCAGGTACCACTGTCGAAACCGCGTCCGAGCTCGACGCGATCGCATCGTGTTGCCTCGAACTGGACGAGGGGAACAAGTACGCCGCCGGTCATCCTGCTGCGCACGTGCTCCCCGCGGCTGTCGCCGCGACCAGGCTTTCACCGACGCCGATTTCGGGTTCGACCTTCCTGACGGCCATCGTGGCGGGATACGAGGTTGCTGCCCGATTCGGCTGGGCACTGAACCGCAACAGCTCCTGGCACACCCATGGACACTGGGGTGCTACCGGTGCGGCCACGGCAGCGGCATTCATACACGGTGCCGGTGCGAACGAGGTTGCCGCAGCGATCGACTCCTCGTCTGCGCTGGTTCATGTAGCGCCATGGGCGGTGGTTCTCGACGGAAACTTCTCCCGCAACCTGTGGATCGGCGGTGCCGCGCGGGCGGGCCTGAACGCGGCCAGACTGGCCCGATCGAGGGCGGTGCACAATTCGGGTGCCATCGAGCACACCTTGGGCGCGATTGTCGGGACCTTGAACACCGCCAGACTGACGGAGGACCTCGGCGATCGATGGCTCACGCTCGAGGGCTACACGAAGCAGCACGCCAGCTGCTCGTACACGCACGCCGCCGTCGACGCCGTGCAGAGTCTGCGCTCGAATGCCGAATGGTCCGCGGAGGACATCGAACATGTGCGGGTGCGAACGCATTCGTTGGCAGAACCACTGTTTCGCCGACACCCCTCCAGCAGGCTGGGCGCCATGTTCTCGCTGCCGTTCGTCGTTGCAGCCGCCGTCGTGTCCGACGCGATAGACGTCGAATCTCTCGATCCTCGAGGTGCGACTTTCGCGGCGGCCGAATTGTTCAGCGCTCGGGTCGACGTGGCGTCATCGAGCGAATTCGATGCTCTGCTGCCCGCGCGTCGAGCCGCCGAGGTGACGATCGAATTCAAGGACGGACGTACGGTCTCCGCGACCACCCCGAATCCAGTGGGCGACATCGACCATTTCCCCATGGACTACGCCGCACTGCGGGCCAAGATCTCTCGCTTGGTCGGCGAATCCGATACCACCGTTCTCGAAGACATCGTCGATGCCCTCGGCGCGACGGAGGACGTGGCGGCACTGTTGCGCGAGCTGCCCAAACACTAGCTTCGTCCGAAGCGCACCTCGTCGACGAATGCGTCTACAGCGCAGGACAATGGCTGCCGTAGCGAATCCGGCACGGTGACGGTCACCTGCACCAGATACTGATCGACGATGTGGTGGACGACGACGTACCGGGTCCGGGCGAAGAGCAACCGACCGTCGCAGTCGTAGCGACCTGCGATCGAGACGGCCGGTAGACCGCAGAACGAGTCTCGGTCGTGACCGATCTCGACCCAGCCGGGCAGCGCCCGAGAGTCACCGAAGCCGCAGTCCAGCAACGATTCCGGATGGACCGATCGACTGAGTTTGCCGACCAGAACGACCGCGTTCGGCACGAATCCCTCGACCGCGTTCACCGGTGAGGACAGCACCGCGGTGGCGTGTGGGAAGTGATGCTCGAAAACAGCCTCCCAGTCCGGTGGCACCGGGAGCTCGAGCCCGAACCTGTCGCATTCGTCGCGGTGTACCGGTGCCAGTTCGACACCCTGCTGCTGGAGATAGGTTTCCATCGTCCTTTCTCGAACCGTCACTGGACAGTGCTCCTTCCACCGACAGTCGATGCGGCACGGTCGGCGCGGATGCGCTCGCGCAGGCTGGGCGGACGCAGTAACTTCCGCGCATCCTCGCGTCCCAGTTGCTCGCGCGCCCAGGGATTGTCGCGACACCACAGAAGCAGCGCGAGCAGCGTATTCGGTTCGACCTTCTTCTCACACGCCATGATGACCAGCTCCGGCTCGTCGGTCTCGCTCGATCGGCGCGGGACTGTGATCACCGGCAGGTCACCTCGGTGCGGTACTGCTGGATTCGGATGCTCCTCCAGGCGCAGATCCGCAATGTCGCTCCAGGGCAGGACCGTCACGTCGTTCGACACCTTCCACCCACGACGTCGATAGATCTGTCGGACGATACCTTCGGGGTGCAGAGAGACCCTGGTGCGGTTGACGACAACGAACCCCAGGACGAACCACGCCAGGCATGCCGGCGCGCCTATCGCCGTCAGCAACTCGGCCATCTCTTGGCGAGGGTCCGGTCCGTCGTCCCTGAATACGAAGTAGGACAGGCCCACAACCGACGCGAAGGCGAGCAGACCTGCCCGAGCCACGAAGTCCCCGCGCCCGGGCACCGACAAACCTGCGCCGACGCCTGCAACGTCGACCCGCCGCACGAAACGTGACAGTCGTGCAGATCCGATGCCGGACATCGGCACAGCCATCCCCAAGGGAAGGAGCACGAAGAACGCGAGCCACAACAGTGCCAGGAGGCCTCCTACGCCCGTCCTGGCAATCACAGGGACGGCGACAACCAGCAGTCCCACCACTACCGTACAGATGCCGAAAACCGCTGCGAGCCAGCCGAGGTGGACACTGCGCCACCTCCGCACCCACAGAGGTCCGGGATTTGCTGTCGCAGGCGTGTTCGCGCCTGTGTCCTCACGATCGGTCATCGCAGCGTCCATTCGAAGACCTTCGATACGCCGTGGCTGACGGAGCCCCCGACCAGGGCACCCAACGCGACGCCTGCGGCAGCACCGGCCACCGTGCCCGGCCCGGGAAACACCGAACCCGCGGTACCACCGAGTCCCGCCAGGGCGCCGGTCACGTAGGTCGCAGCTGCGAGGCCGGCGGCGGTACTCGCCGTGTTGACCGCGACCGCCTCGGTGGGGCTCACCCCCTCGTCGATATCGTGCGTGATCGAGGGAATAGTTCCCGCCACCGCACCGAACGCCCCCAACCCCCGACCGATGTTCTTGGCAACATCGTCCACGGAACCGACACCTGGAAGTTCCAGCGCCCTCGTCATTGCGTCGCTCATGCCCCCGATCACCGTCGCTGCAATGGTCGTCGGCCAGTCCGGCATCCACGAGAACGATCCGTCCGGGTTCTCGACGAACTTCCCGGTCGGGCTACCGAGCGCAAGCTCGGTCAACAGCTTCGTGGGCTCGGCCAACTGCTGAGCAGCGTCGAGTGCGGCTCGGTCTGCCTGCCTCAGAGCATCCTGGATGTCGTCGGTCAACTGCGCTGCAGCAGAACGTAGTTCGTCGGCCTGTCGTACCTTTTCTTCACCCAGGACGTCCGGTATCAACGCGATCATCCCGTCGGGGTCGACCACACCGTCGGCCCGAACGGCGAACCCGCTCGTCGTCGCCGCCGACACCTGCGCCTGCAGGTGCGCCTTTGCGGCGTCGACCATTGCTGCTGCGGTCTCGAATGCCTTACCGAGTGAATCGATCTCACTGCAGACGGAGCTCATCCGGGAGCATTCGGCCACCACGCGTTCGGCTGCGGCCTCGGCTGCCTCACCGGTCCACGTCTCGGCCAATGTGTCCTGCTCCTCCAGCACTCCGGTGCGCTGGCCGTTGACGCGCTCGACGATCTCCGACAGTTCGATCATCGTCTTGCGCATCGACTCCGGCTCCCAGCCCGCGACGTGCGGCACGGTGGGGGTCACTTCGGCTGGTCCATCGCAGCGAAGCGGCGGGCGAGTTCGTCGTCGGCGATCTCGTAGTTCTGCGCTACGCCGCGGGCGATGTCCGCGACGCATTCGGCCCGCCCGGCCAGGGCTGCAACAGCTCCGGCCGCTGCAGCTGCCGCCGCCGCACATGCTGCGCGGAAGTCACTCCCCTGCACCGCATTCTCCGATTCCCGGAACGGAGCAAGAGCATCCACCTCACGGATCGCCCCGCCAGTTGCCGACAACACATTCGAGAACTGCCGCAGGATCGCTGGATCCACATTCACTGTCATGACGCTCCCCCGAGTCGCACCGTATCGACGCCCGGTGAATCGGCGTCATGGGGTTTGACGCCTGTGGGCTCGGATCGGTTCCGTCCGGTCCGATTCCGGAGTCGCAAATGCGGCGGGTACCGTTGGCCCGGCTAACGATCTAGGGGGTGCTCGCCATGAACGGCCGTCGACTGTCGTTCGCTGCCGCGGCCGGACTCGCGGCCGCGATGGGCGTCGGGCGATTCGTGTTCACGCCACTACTGCCGATCATGGTCGATGCGGCGGAGGTGACGCCGAGCAGCGGTGCCGTCATCGCGACCGCGAACTACGCCGGCTATCTCGTCGGCGCAATCGTGTTGTCCGTACGCCCGTCGATCAACACGACGACATCGTTCCGACTGTGGACCGTGGTCCTCGTCGCCAGCGAATTGGCCATGGCCGCTGTCCATTCCACCGCTGCGTTCTCCGCACTGAGGTTCCTGGCAGGCCTGGCGAGCGCAGCGGTCTTCATCGCGTGCGCGAGCACCGTGACGAAACATCGCGCCGACGGTGCCTCCCCCGGTATCGCGTTCGGCGGCGTCGGCGCAGGCATCGCGGCGTCGGGAATTCTGACCCTGCTCGTCGGACCGCACCTGTCCTGGGAGGCGCTGTGGGTGTGCTCGGCGCTCCTGACAGCGGTCCTCATCGCCCCGGCATGGACGCTACGCGTGCATCCCGAGCCCGCAACGCGGGCCGCGCCCGGCGACATCGACCGCAGGACCCGGACCGTATGGCGGACATTGCTGTTCGCGTACTTCCTCGAGGGCCTCGGCTACATCATCGTCGGCACGTTTCTCGTGGCGGCGGTCGGTGGCCACGGCAGCACGTCGGTGGGTCCGGCGGTGTGGATCGTCGTCGGATTCGCCGCGATACCGGCGACGGTGCTGTGGCAGGCAGTCGCCCGCCGTACCAGCATGCGCAACGCCCTGGTGGCAGCGTTCGCGTTGCAGTCGATCGCAGCAGTACTCCCCGCTCTGACCGGGAACACCGTCGCCGCCGTGTTCTCGGCCCTGCTGTTCGGCGGAACGTTCATGGGCATCACGATGCTGACGATGAGCACCGCCCAGACACTGCCCATCGGTCGTACCGCGGCAACACTGACGGCGTTCTACGGCGTCGGGCAGGTACTCGGCCCACTGATCGTCGCGCCTGCCATCGGCGACTCCTATTCGATCGCCTTCGCTGTTGCGACGGGGGTGCTCGTGCTCGGGACTGCCGGGGCCGTAAGGGTGGCCGGACTGACCGCGGCGCGCTGAGGACGACCTAGTGCTGTGGGTCGTAACCCGGGACTTGCGCCAGAGTCTCGAAGGTTCGTGCTCGGCCCCATTCCACGTGTGCGAACGCAACGGCGGCAGCCAATTCCGCGTCCCCCTTGGCGATGGCGTCGACGAGGGAAACATGCTCCCCGTGTCGCAGTGACGGATCCCGTTCGAGATTGGCCATGTTGAGTCGATTGCTGCGCTCGCGCAACGGTTCCATGATGACCGGGAAGAGCCGGTTGGCAGACAATGCCTCGATCCCCGAGTGCACTCCTGAGCTCGCGTGATGGAAGTCGAGTAGATCACCCCGGTCGAGCGCTGCACCTGCACGGGACACCGCGTCGACCAGCGATGACGCGTCCGCACCCGCCGCCACAGCGGACGCTGCCCGTCGAGCCACGAGCGGCTCGAGCGCGGACCTGATGTCGTACAACTCGTCGACCGAACTTCTGGTCACTCCCGTCACCACGGCAGGGCGTCTCGGCGACAGCGTCACCAACCCGGCTGCTTCGAGCAATGGAAGTGCCTCACGAATCGGCACCCTCGACACCTGCAGCTCGGTTCCCAGATTGCGCTCGCTCAGTGTTTCACCAGGTCGGAGGCGGCCGTCCAGAATGCGTGTTCTGATCGCGTCGAACACCGAACGCGACAGCGACTCGCGACCCTCCGTGGATGCCATGATGCTTGTATACCAGCGAACCGAAGGTATACCGCTGATTCACATTGACCATCGGCGGACGCTGACCAATGAAGACCTAGACAGGAAGGAGCAGGTGAGAGGACCTGGAAACACAAGTGTTACCGCCGAGAAACCTGTCGCGGCGCAATGCTCCGTAAATTCTCCGCTGTTGGTATACCACTTAGCGAGAGGCACTGGGATGAGCGTCCCGACCACGAACGAGAAGCCGTCACCGATCGACCCACCGCCCGAGGCAGGCAGCCTCAGCGAACAGATCGAGGCGTCGTACTCGAAGATCGGCCTCACCACAGCGCACTTCGGCATCGTCGCCATGGTCCTGTTCGGTGTGTTCTTCGATGCCATCGAACAGAATGCCGTCGGCATCACCGGACCGCTCCTGCGTGAATCCTGGGGCCTCGGCGGAACCGAGATCGGACTGCTGAACACCGCGACGTTCACCGCCGTCGCCCTCGGGCGCATCCTGGCCGGAGCGGTGATGGACCGTTTCGGTCGTCGAACCCTCCTCGGCGCAAACCTTCTCGTCTTCGCGTTCGGCTCGCTACTGTGCGCATTCGCACCCAACTACGAGGTGCTGGTGGGCGCTCGGTTCCTGGTCGGGCTCGGACTCGGCGGTGAGATCGCCGTAGCGGTGATCATGCTCTCGGAGTTCTTCTCCGCCAAGCATCGCGGTACCGCGGTCGGCATGATCAACGTCGCAGCTGCAGGCCTGGGCAACATGCTCGCCCCACTGTTCGGGGTCATCGTCTTCGCCATCTTCACCGGTGACGACCGCTGGCGTTGGCTGTTCGGTCTGCTCGTACTGCCCGCACTCGCGGTCGTGTTCTATCGCCGCTCGCTTCCGGAAACACCTCGCTTCCTCGCGGCGACAGGCCGTGTGGCCGAGGCCAATACCGTCATCAACCGCCTGGCGCAGGGCAAGCTTCGCGGCACCCTCGACTCCGAGGTTCAGTACTTGAACGTCGACACCGCGATCGATGATCACGCCGCACCGCGCGCGCGGTGGACGGAGATGTTCGGACGGCGTTACCGCAGAAGCACTCTCGCCCTCGGCATTGCCGTCTGCATGTCCTACGCAGCACAGATCTCGATGCTCACACTCATTCCCGTCATCCTGACCGAGCGGGGAATGTCGATCTCGAGTGCGCTCTGGTACACCCTCGTGATGCAGTCCGGATCGCTGATCGGCGCGCTGACCGCTGCGCTCATCGCCCGCAAACTCCCCCGCAAGGTGACGCTGACCGGTGGCGCTGTACTCGGTATTGTCGCCGGGCTCGGATTCGGTTTCTTCGCAACGTCCATCGGCCTCGTACTGTTCTTCGGTGCCCTGTTCAATTTCTCGGTCATCATCCTCAACACGACGATCTGGCTGTTCGCACCCGAGCAGTACCCCACGCGAATCCGTGGCCTCGCGACGTCGGTGATCCTGGCGCTGGGCTCCCTCTCCGGCGGACTGTTCCCGCTCATTGCCGGAGCCGTACTGGACTCGTCCGGCGTGGGTGCCATGTTCGCGATGCTGGCCGGCCTGTTCATCGTGTGCGGCATTGCCGTGCAGTTCCCGAAAGAGACCTTCGGACAACCCATGCCGGAAGATGGCTGAGCAGTGAAGATTCTCGTGATCAACCCCAACTCGAACACTGCAACGACGCAGCTGCTCGTCGACGTCGCGCGGCGTTGGCTCCACGACACAGAGTTCACCGTCATCGGGGTCACCGCGGGTACCGGACCGGCGATGATCACCGGCACCGAACAGTTGCGTGCTGCCGGACCGGATGTCGTAGCAGCGGCCCTCGACGCGATCGAGCACCATGGCCCGGCCGCGGTGATCGTCGGCGCGTTCGGTGATCCCGGTGCGGCCGAACTCCGAACCCTCGTCGACATTCCGGTCGTCGGGATCGGCGAGGCAGGAATCCTGTACGCCGCACGAGGCGGTCACCGCTTCGCGATCGCCACCACCACAGCCGATCTCGCCGCCCAACTCGATGCGCTGACTCGTGCCACCGTGCCCGACGGCGATTTCGCGGGTGTGTTCCTCACTGCGTCGTCGCCGTTGGTCCTGGCCGAGGACCTCGCATCGAGCGTTGCCGAATTGGGAACGGCGGTCGATGCAGCAGTGGCCGCCGGAGCGAGCGCCGTTGTCATCGGCGGCGGACCGTTGAGCGATTCGGCCCGGCGGCTGGCGCTGCGCACCGACGTGGACGTCATCGAGCCGGTTCCGAGTGCCGTTGCGATGGTCGTCGACAGAATCTCGAGCGCGGTGCGCAGCTAGCTCTCTACCGTCGCCCGAAGGCCCTGGACACCAGCCAGCCCTCGACCATTCCGGCGAGGAAGATGCCCGCGATCGGTGCGTACTTGCGCACCGGTTCGGGCATCAGGCTCATCGCATTCAATTCGCCGCCGACCGGGCTCGCAGCAGCAGTCCTCACCGCTGCAGGCGTGGTCGATTCGGCCGTGGCCGAACCACTGAGCAGCGCACCGAGATTGACGGCGAACTGTTGCAGCACCTTGTTCGAGACCGCGACGATCGCGCCCTTGCCGAACGAGACGATCTTTCCGCTGATCACCAGATCGGTGTTCAGGGTCAACCGCGTACGGTCACCGATCGCCTCGACCGCCAGTTTCACCTGGGCCTCGGCGTCGCCGTTTCCGTGCGAGTCGGCTCCTTTGGCTTCGAGTGAGAGCGTCCGGGTTTCGGCATCGACCTCGAGGAACCTGATCGTGCCGGCGTACGACGCGCTGATCGGGCCGACCTTGACCTTGACTCCACCGAGGTAGGTCTCGCCGTCCTTACCGGTGATGGCGGCACCCGGTACGCAGGTCGCCACCTTCTCGACGTCGTTGATCAACCGGAAGACGTCCTCGGCGGAGGCATCGATATCGAGCGTGTTGGTCAAGATCACTGGGAAACTCCGTTCACACAGCCGGCGCAGCGCCGCTGTTCGGCACACGAGTCGATGGCCTCGACGATGGTTTGATACCCGGTACAGCGGCAGTAGTTCGACGCCACCACCTCGCGGATCTGTTCCTTGGTCGCATCGGGGTTGTCGGCGAGGTAGCCCTCGGCCAACATCAGGAATCCCGGTGTACAGAACCCGCACTGCAGGCCGTGGTGGTCTGCGAAGGCCTGCTGCAGATCGTTCAATTCACCGTCGATGCCGAGTGATTCGACGGTCTCGATGTCCGAGTTCTCCACCTGCGCTGCGAATGTCAGGCACGCGCGGGCCGGCTTGCCGTCGATCAGCACGGTGCAGGCTCCGCACACGCCGTGCTCGCAGCCGACATGCGTTCCGGTGAGCTGCAGATCGTGCCGCAGTACGTCGACCAGAGTGCGGCGTGGTTCGGTGATCACCTCATGGATGGTTCCGTTGACGTTCAGTTCGATCAGTTGCTTGTTGCTCATGGCCTTCCCTTCGCCAATGCCGCCTGTACCGCCACGGGGGTGATCGGTGTGTCGTTCAGTTCGATTCCGGTGGAGCGCAATCCGTCGTTGACGGCGTTGAGCACGGCGGCCGGTGCGCCGATCGTGCCGCCCTCACCGGCTCCCTTGGCCCCGGATTCGGTGAACAGGCACGGCGTTTCGAGGTGATGGATCTCGATGTCCGGGATTTCGCAGGCAGTGGGCACCTTGTAGTCGATGAAGCTGGCGCACAGTGGATTTCCGTGATCGTCGTACGACACCTGCTCGAACAACGCACCGGCGATGCCCTGGGCGATTCCGCCCCGGCACTGTCCTTCGACGATCTTGGGATTGATGGCGACTCCGCAGTCCTCGACGCACACGTACTTCAGAATTTCCACCTGCCCGGTGCCCTCGTGCAACTCCACGACAACGCCGTGCGTGGCGTTGGAGAACGTACCGTCGTTGAACACGTCGAAGCTCGCCGTCGCGGACAATCCCGGCTCGACGCCCTTCGGCAGCAGCTGCGCCTTGAGGTACGCGACGTCGGCGATGTCCCGGTAGGTGACGTACTTCGAATGGTCGTCGCGCTGACGGACGCGCCCCGAAGCAAGCTCGACGTTGTCGTCGCGAGTGTCCAGCAGGTGCGCCGCGATCTCACACAGTTTGTCTCCCAGCTTGTTCGACGCCAACGCCACCGCGCTGCCGCCGATGGTGATCGAGCGGGAGGCGAACGACCCGAAGCCGTAGGTGATCCGGTCGGTGTCGCCCTGCACGATCTTGACCTGTTCGACGCCGATGCCGAGTCGGTCGGCGACGATCTGCGCCATCGTGGTCTCGTGACTCTGCCCGTGGCTCATCGTTCCGGTGGTCACGACGACGGTTCCGGAGGTGTCCATCCTGACCTCCGAGATGTCGAACCCGGGCACCACGTTCATCTTGCGGGCCGCGAATGCGCTGCTGCCGTATCCGGTTCGCTCGCTGAAGCACGAGTATCCGATGCCGATGTGTCGGCCGTCTGCGGTCGCCCGCTCCTGGAAGTCGTACCAACCGCCGTCGCGAAGGGTCTGCTCGCACTGGTTCAGCGCCTCGAGGTACGAGCCCGGGTCGTAGGTGATGTTGTTGACGCCGGTGTACGGGAAGGCGGTGATGACGTTGCGCCGCCTGATCTCCACTGCATCGAGCTGCAGTTCACGAGCCGCTCGCTCGAACAGCCGCTCCATCACCATGACGTACTGCGGCCGGGACACCCCTCGGTACGGTGCGGTCGGTGCCTTGTTGCTGAACACGGAACGGCCCCGCACTCGGTAGGCCGGAACCTGATACACCCCAGGCATTTCCGCCGACGCCATGAGCGGCTCGATGCCTGCGGTGAAGGGGTAGCACGAGTACGCACCCATGTCACACACGACATCTGCGTCGAGGCCGAGAATGTGCCCCTCGGAATCGAACGCGGCTCGCACGTCGTACTGCTGTTCGCGCGCCAGGAACGACGCCGTCAGTGCGTCCTTGCGATCCTCGATCCACTTGACCGGGCGACGGAGCTTCAAGGCAGCTGCCGCGACGGCGATCTCCTCACGACCGACGACGCACTTCTGCCCGAACCCACCGCCCATGTCGGGCACGACAACCCGAACCTGGCGTTCGTCGAGACCGAGGCACTGTGCGGTGACGGTGCGAACCTGGTGCGGGACCTGCGTGCAGATGTAGATGATCAACTGTTCGTCGCGGTCGTCCCAGTAGGCAATGCATCCGCGGGTCTCGAGCGGCAGTGCGTTCTGACGCCCCGTTCTGGACTGCACGGACACCACGGTGTGCGCGTCGTGAAAGATCTCGTCGATGCCCTCGGTGGCGAACATCTGCACGTCCACGACGGTGTTGTTCGGCACCGAATCGTGCACCAGCGGAATGCCCTCGGATATGGCCTGGTCTGCGGAGGTGACGGCGGTGACGGTCCGGTACGACACTCGTGCCGCTTCGAGCCCGTCCTCGACGCTGTACGCATCGGCGGCGACGACGATGGCCAGCGGCTCACCGACGTAACGTACGACGTCGTGCGCCAGCACGGGCATATCGGTGGGCACGAATTCGCTCAGCGGACGGGACAATTCGGCGCGGATCGGCCGCAGGTCCAAGTCCGCCGCGGTGAAGACGCCGCGCACTCCCTCGACCCCGGTGACATCACCGACATCGAGACCGGTGATGTGGCCGGCCGCCACGGTGCTGCGCACGAACTGGGCGTGCAGCATGCCCGGCATCGCGATGTCGTCGACGAATCTGCCTCGGCCGGTGAGCAATCGCGGATCCTCGCGGCGTGCGACCGAGGTGCCGACGAATTTCGGCGTGAGAACCTGATCGACGCTCACGTGGGCACCCCCTGCGATACCAGTGCGTCGCTGCAGGCTTCGGCGACCAACGTGCGCACCAGGGCGCGGCGGTACTCGGCGGTGACCATGCCCTCGTCCTCCAGTTCCAGTGCTTCGGCTGCGGCGTCCGCGCAGTCGGCAAACGTTCCTCCTGCCGCGAGCGCGGCCTCGCCGGCGGGAGATCGCATCGGGGTCGCGCCGACCCCGGCGAGGGCGACGCGCCCGCCCACCACGGCCACGCCGTCGAGATCGAGGGACACTGCTGCGCCGACGATCGCAAAATCTCCTTGCCGCTCGGCGTATTCGGTCACCGCAGCGTGCGGTGCCGGGTTCGGGAACACGATCTCGACGATCATCTCGTCGAACGCGAGATCGGTGGAGTAGTACCCGAAGAAGAACGAGTCTGCCTCGACGGTTCGCCGCCCCCGTACGCTCTCGACGACGATGCGGGCGTCGAGCAGGATGGCCAACAAGCACCATTCCGCGGTGGCGTCCGCATGGGCGATGCTGCCGCCGACGGTGCCGCGGGTACGGATCGGGTAGTGCCCGACCCACCGCATGGCCTCGCGAAGGACGGCGAAGTCCGTTCCCACGTCACCGGATTCGACGTCGTGGTGGGTGGTGAGCGCCCCGATGTGCAGGCCGTCGGATTCTCGGCGGATGTACTGCAGAGTGTTCAACCCACCCACGTCGACCAGGTGCCCGGGCCGGGCGAGGCGGAAGTTCATCATGGCGACCAGAGACTGGCCTCCGGCGATGATCTTCGCGTCCTCGCCCAGCTCGGACAGCAGCCGCACTGCACCCGAGACATCGCGCGCCCTGTGGTAGTCGAACTGTGCGGGCTTCATCAGACCCGTGCCTCGCCTGCGACTACCTCGGTGGGTTCGTCGACGAGGGTGTCGAGTTCGCGCCCCTTGGTCTCGGGTGCGAAGTACGCCATCCAGATCACCGCGAACAACACGAACGCGGTGACGATGCCGAAGGTCAACGGCAGACCCAGGATCGGCCACATCACCGAGCCGAAGAGCAGTGGCGCGAAGCCGGTGGCCACCCGACTGACCGAGGAGGCGTACCCGAATCCCGAGGCGCGGATGTTGGTGGGATACAACTCCGAGACGTAGCAGTACAGCACCGGGATGGTCAGCTGGATGACGAAGCCGAAGATGCCGAGCCAGATCAGCGCAGCCGATTGGATGTCGAGCATCACGGCAAACATGACCAGCGCGCTACCCGCGATCGGGCCGGACAGCCCGATGACCCACTTGCGTCCGAAGATCTCCACGATGAACGCCGAGGTGAGCACACCGACGATGCCGACTCCGGTCATGAGCGTCGTACCGGCGAAGGCTGCGAACTCTCCGTAGCCCTCGGCGCGGAGGATGGACGGCATCCAGCTCAGCGCTGCGTAGTAGAGCAGCATGATCGACACGAACAGCATCCAGGCTGCAGCGGTGATGCGCGGGCTGTAACGCCAGACCGATTTGAGCTGTGTCAGAGCAGCTTTCATGCCGCCCGGACCCTTCGGTGCGGTATCGGCGACGATGACGTACTCGACGGCCTCGGTTCCGGTGCGCGTCACCATGTCGTCGATGACGGCGCGGGCCTCGGCTTCTCGGCCGACCTTGGCGAGGTAGATCGGCGACTCCGGGATACCGCGTCGGACCCAGAACAGCAGCAGCGCAGGCAGAACCATGAACAGCAGCATGTAGCGCCAGCGAACATCACCGTCGATCGGGACCAGAAGTGTGGCGACGACGCCGCAGATGGTGGCACCGATCGGCCACCAGACGTCCATCGCGGACAGAATCTTGCCGCGAATGCGGCGTGGCGAGAATTCGCTGACCAACGCGTAGTCCACCGGGATGCAGCCGCCGAGGCCGAACCCTGCGAGGAACCGCAGAACGATGAAGATCTCGAAGCTCGGCGCGAAAGCACCCAGGACCGAGAACAGCGCAAAGATCAACAGCGTCAACGAGAATGCACGTTTTCGCCCCACTCGGTCGGCGATCGTTCCCCACACGACGGCTCCGACGGCCATGCCGATCAGGTTGCCGGTGGCGACGAGCCCACGCTCGGCCTGGGACAGATCCCAGTAACTTCCGAGCAGCGGCGTCAAGAAGCCGTTCAGCGCCACGTCCCAGGCGTCGAACATGTAACCCAGCCCGCCGATGATGAAGATCTTGCCCTGCACACCCCATTTCCAGGGGAGTTCCTGTACTACCTGATCACCAGTCTTCATCGCAGCCTCCGGCGCGGTCTTGTGGTCCGAGGTCGTCATCGGACGAACGAGTAATGGAATTTCTCGTCGTCGCTGTCGTCGAGCGGTGTACCGCTCCACAGCCAGTCGTACGAGATGTCGGACTCCCCATCGAACGACGCCAGTGTCGCGTCCCGCTTCTGCTGCTCGGGTCCATCGGGTATGTGGTAGAAGGTCTTGTTCTGCAGGCTCGCGTCCTGCACCATCCGCGCGTGTCGGGCCCGGCGAGAGACGTAGCGCGCCAACGCGTCGTCGATTCCGCTCGCGGTCACCTTCGCGAGTTCCTCGGCCAGCACGGCGGCGTCCTCCATGGCCTGCGACGCACCTTGCGCCTGGTACGGCAGCATGGCGTGGCAGGCATCCCCCAGCAGCGCGACGCGGCCGTCGGTCCAACGCGGGTCGGGCCTGCGGTAGTAGAGCGCCTGGCACAGCACGTTCTCGTCGGCCTTGGACAGCATCGCGTGGGCACGGTCGTCCCAGTCCGGGAACGTCGCCATCAGTTCCTCGGGCCCGACGAGCCGTGGTCCACCGTCGCGGACCTCGTCGCTACACGGTGCCAGCGCAACGACATTGAGGTATTCGCCGTCACGAATCATGTAGTGCACCAGGTGTCGGTCGGGTCCGTACCAGATGGTGCTCTGGTATCGGTCGACGAGCCAGCGGGTGGCCGGATCCTTGACGATGCGATCACCCGGAATGAGTGCGCGGTATGCCATTTCGCCGGAGAACACCAGCGTGTCGGGCAGACCGATGAGATCGCGCACCGTAGATCGGATTCCGTCGGCTCCGATGAGCAGATCCGATTCGTACCGACGTCCCGCTCCGGTGACCGCGACGGGCCGCATCGGGTCGGTGCGATCGACCTCGACGACCTTCGCGTCGGTCTCGAACACCACGACCGGGCCCGGGCCGTCGGGGTCGAGGCACTGCGCGTGGATGGCGGAGTGCAGGTCTGCGCGGTGGTAGTGCCAGTACGGCGCGTTGAACGTTTTCTTGCAGTACTCGCCGAGTGCGGTGAGCGCGATGACCTTGCCGTTCTCCCACCGCCTGCGCACCTGATCCATCGGCTCGGTCTTGATCGCTTCGAGCTTCTCGCGCATACCGAGGGCGATGAGAATGCGGCTGGCGTTCGGAGCGGTCTGGATGCCTGCGCCGACCTCGCCGAGCTCGGCGGCAGCTTCGAGTACCGTTACCTGGATTCCCCTGTGCCGCAGCGAGAGCGCCGCGGTCAGCCCGCCCAGGCCGCCGCCTGCGACGACCACTTCGATCGGTGCCATGTCAGTTCTCCACCAATCGACCTTCGGTGACGACGTCGATGCCGTCGATGGATACGGTGCAGGCGCGCATCCCGATGTCGAGGTGTGCGTAGGAGTCTCGGCCGAGGACGGGGTGCGGGCCGGTGGACCACAGGAAGCTGCCTGCGAACGCTCGGGCGTCCATGCCCATGATGTCGTCCTTGCCGTACATCGCGGCCGCGAACCAGTCGCCGGTCTTCATCAACCCCCAGCCCATGTGGGACAGGTAGCGCGCCCACTTGTCGTTGGAGTCGTCGAAGAACATGTTGAGCAGGGCCGCTTCTGCGCCGCCGGTGACCTCGTCGATGTGGCCGTTGGTGACGGCGAGTGTCGTCCTGTCGCGGACGTACTCCTTGAACGGCAGCAAGATGTCGCCCTCGGACAACACGATCTGTCCGTTGGAGATCTCCGGCCAACACAGCACCATGGTGGACGGCCAGTGGTCCCAGCGTCCCTTGTCGTCGGCGAAGCCCACCTGGAACTCGGGCTGCGAATTGCTCAGTTGCACGGTGAGATCGGTGCCGGCCTCGTTGGTGATGCGCATGGTCGAACCGTTGCGGATCAGATCGACGCCGGCCTGCACCCGTTCCTTGTCTCCGTCCTGCGGCATGTTCCTGATGAGCACGTCCGGGGCGTCGCACACGAAGATGATGCGCGTTCCTGCGGCCAGGATCTCCTGCTGGATGGGCGCGTGGATGAAGCCCTCGCTGGTCAGATCGACCACCAGGTCGGCTCCCTTGAGCATGTCCTGTGCGACCGAACTGTTCATGACCGACACCAGACCGGGGCCCGCACCGGTGTGGGTGCTCGGCATCGGTGCCGGACTTCCGCCGGGAACGGTGGCCGAGAGTACCTGTGCGCCCAAACTCTGAGCCGCCCCGAACGCAGCCGACACGTAATCACCGCGGCTCGACGGTTCCGCCAGAATGACCACCTGCTCTCCGGGCCGAACTTTGCACAGCTCGAGCTGACGGGTGAAGGCGCGCAACAGATCAGCTGATCGCAGATCGAACATCTCGGTTCCTCTCGTGATCGTTCTCGGTCGTTCGTGTCTCGGTGATACCGCCCAGTCGGGCAAGGTCTTTCAGATAGGGGACTTCGTCGCGTGCGTCGAGCAACTCGCGGCGAGTCACTGTTGCCGACACCGATCCGACGCTCTCGTCCATCTCGACGATGGTGCGCCCCTGTGGTCCGACGATGACGCTGTGGCCCGCGAACCGTGGGCCGTCGCCGGTTTGTCCGGTGAGTCCGGCGGCCGCGACGACGACGCCGTTCTCGAGTGCGCGGGAGCGGGTGAGCAGCTTCCACACGTGCAAACGGACGTGCCCGAAGGCCGACGGTACGGCGATCACATCGGCTCCTCGCTGGACGAGGTCTCGGACCGTCTCGGGGAACCCTGCCTCGTAGCAGATCACGACGCCGATGGTGCCGAACGGAGTGCTGACCAGCAGTCCGCTCTCAGCGCCAGGAGTGAACACCGATTTCTCTCGGTCCCACAGAAAGCGCTTGTGTCCCAGAGCAATCAGGCCGCCCGGGCCCACGACGAGCGAGCTGTCGAAGACGATTCCGTCGGCATCACGAAACGCGATGGCCGTCACCAGAACCGTGTCGGTCTCGGCGGCCAGCGCTCCGAGTGCGGTCGACGTTCGACCGGGTACGGACTCTGCCATGGTTTCGACGCCGTCGAGATCGTAACCACTGGCGAACAATTCGGGCAGAACGATCACCTTCGACCCGCTCGCGGCGAGAGCCTGCACCTCTGCGCGCACCGCGTCGATGTTCTGCTGCCAGGCTCCGATTCGCGAACCGGTCTGCACCACAGCGATATCGAACGTATCGACGACCGACTCGGTGTCGACGCCGCGCAGCCGGGCCGAGGCGGTCACTGCGCCACCCGATTCATGTCGGTGGTGTAGAACGGGCCCGCCAGCCTGCCGAGAAAACGGTGTTCGAGAGTATCGACGTGCAGGTCGGCAGTGAGCAGGCCAGGCCTACTGGTCACCGCCGTCACGGTCCCCAACACCAGAGTGTCCGTGCCGAGTGCAATTTCCTGCATCGTGCGGCATTCGAGAGAGACCAGGGATTCGAGCACCGACGGGGCCTCGACCGACACCGACGGCACCGCGGTCATGTGCGAGAGCTCGAATTCGTCGACCTCCGCATCGACGGTGGCGAAACTCGCGGTCACCGCATCCACGGTGTCTGCGGACGGAATGTTGACGACGAATTCGCCCGTGTCGCGAATGTTGACCAGTGTGTCCTTGAACTCACCGGGGAACCCGATGCGTTCACCGATGGAGATCATCAGCGTTGCCGGATTGCGCGACGCGACGTTGAAGAAGCTGAACGGTGCCAGGTTGCGGACGCCGTCGCCGGAAACGGTCGAGATCCATGCGATCGGACGAGGCTGTACCGCGCAGGACAGCAGTTTGTACACATCCCCCGACGACATCGATTCGATGTCGTGGCGGGTGCGATCCGTGAGCTCCAGAGAGTCGCCTACCTGGGAAGTCATCGAAACGAGCCTTCTTTCGCTTGCTGCGCAACCGGTCGTGCAACCGATTGCGTTGCCCTGACGATAGAGGGGTTTCTCGGTCGATGTCGAGCTTTGGGCGACAAATCCGGAACCAATTAATGGCACCGTTACACGGGCACGGGTCGCGTAACCTCCGCCTTACTCCCCGCGCAGACCGGCCCGCGCGGAATCGGTTGCGCTGCCGAGCCGACGCGGGGGTCCGTACCCCTCCGAGGTCCCGTCGACGATGCGAACCTCGTCCTCCCACGGCACTCGGTAGGTTCCGTCGGCGAGGTCGCGAACGTAGGTGTACGGGCAATCGCGCGCCCCTCCATCGAGCGCGGTGTACCCACGATGACCCAGTTGATAGATGTTGTTCTCCACTCCCCACTCGCGACGTGCCGCATCCGCCCTGGCCGGCTCGATCGACACGGTCACCACCCGATCGGGTGTCGAATCGCCGCGCTCGACGATCGTTCCTTCGTAGTCGCACACCATCGCCTCGCCCATCGACGGGATGCCGTTGCCGTCCTCCCCCGCCAGACACACCGACGCGGTGTACGCCAGGTTGTGAAAAGCATTGGCCTCGTTGGTGATACGCCAGGACTGCCGCAGCGGAAACTTGTACCCTGCCGTGCGCAGCAGCACGTTGGCACCGCGGTAGCTCGCCTCCCGCGCCATCTCGGGAAACATTCCGTCGTGGCAGATCAACAACGACAGCACCGACCCCTTGGGACCTGGGCAGACCGGTAGGCCGATGTCGCCGGGCTCCCACGGCTCCTTGGGCGTCCAGGGATGCAGTTTGCGGACGTACAGCGCGATGTCACCTCGGTCGTCGACGATGATTCCGGAGTTGAACGGCGCTCCGCCGGGGTTACGTTCCATGATGCTGAAACACCCCCACACTGCCGACTCACGGCACGCGTCGCGCAACCGCTCCACCTGCGGACCGTCCATGTCACACATAACCTCGTCGGACGCCCACGACGACTTGCGCAGACCGTGCAGCGAGTACTCGGGGAACACCACGAGGTCGAGCGCCGAGAAGCCGGCCTTCGCCTCGCGTAACTGCCTGCACACGCGATCGGTCGTCGCGTTCACATCGTCCATGCTCGTGATCAGCGGAATCTGCTGCTGAACCAGGCCGAGCGTGAGCGACGTCGGCGACGGATTGAGACCACCCAAACCTGTCATCGAATGTCCGTTCCTCGAGGGCAACTTGTTGCGCAAACGATTGCGCACGGTGCTAGCTTAGGGGTCATCAGGGGTCGGGGCAGCGCCGACGGAGGATCGAGGGGAACCGCCAGTGGACAGCACTACGTCGGGAAACGTCACGCTCAAAACGGTCGCAGCTGCTGCGGGAGTTCATGTCTCGACCGTTTCCCGAGCTCTGCGACGCGTTGCGCTCGACCCGGCCGGTGCCAGCGCAGGAGACCTGCGATTGTTCGAGCTGGCCCGCGAGATGGACTATGTCCCCAACCCCAACGCGGCGAGCTTGACCACCAAGAAGTCCACCGCGTTCGGTGTACTCGTCCCCCGATTGACCGACGTGGTGCTCTCGGCGATGTACGACGCCATCGAGGAAACAGCGAACCGTGCCGGGTACGAGACCTTCGTCGCCAACACCCACGACGATCCGATTCAACAGCGTCGACGCATCGATCTGTTGCTCGGCCGCAACGTCGACGGCCTCATCTTCGGGGACGCTCGCCTCGACAGCGAGAACCTCGAGGACCTGCACCGCCGAGGAATCAAGTTCGTTCTCATCAGCCGTAGATACCCGGGGATGACCTCGGTGACGTGCGACGACCATCGGGGCGGTTACCTCGCCGGTGAGCACTTGGCCAGACTCGGCCACACCCGAGTGGGGATCGTGTCCGGCCCGGCGTGGGCCAGCACCGGAATCGACCGATTGGAGGGCTGCCGAGCTGCCCTCCGCGATGCAGGCATCGACGTTCCGGACGAGTACGTACGGGAAGAGGGCTTCGATCCCGAGGCCGGACGACGCGGGGCCACTGCACTTCTGGCATTGCCGACACCGCCGACGGCGATCTTCGCGACCAACGATTTCAGTGCCATCGGAGTTCTCGGCGTCCTGCGCGAAGCGGAATTGCAGCCGGGACGCGACGTTGCGGTCGTCGGCTTCAACGACATCTCGATCTGCAGCGAGCTGACGGTGCCCTTGACGACAGTGCACAGCCCGCACCGCGAAATCGGCACACGCGCAGCCGAAATGCTGTTGGCCGTCACTCACGGACTGCCGGTGTCCTCGGTGGCACTCACGCCGACGCTGGTCGTCCGCGACTCCACGGTTCCGGGGCGAACTGCACCCAGCCACTTCTCGCCGGTCGGCGGGTAGCCGCAGTCATCTCTGGGTGCTGCCTGGAACATCCCGACGTGACGGAGATCGTAGAGGGCCTTCACCAGCAGGTTCACCTTGACGACCCTCCGTTGCGTGCACTTCTATGTTTGGCAGACCCTCGGTGCAGGGAAGGCGTCGAGAAGGCGCAGCCGAGGCATATCGGTGCGTCACCGAATTTTGAGGAGACAGTGAATGCCCACCACAGTGGCCGATCAGCTCGTTCGAGGACTCGTCGCCGCCGGCGTACAACGCATCTACGGCATCGTCGGTGACAGTCTCAATCCGGTGGTCGACGCAGTGCGTCGCACCGGCGGATCGGCCAAGGGCGGTATCGACTGGATTCACGTACGACACGAGGAGGCCGCGGCGTTCGCGGCGTCTGCCGACGCGCAGACCACCGGCACACTCGCCGTCTGTGCGGGTTCGTGCGGACCCGGAAATCTGCATCTGATCAACGGCCTGTACGACGCACACCGTTCCGGCGCACCGGTTCTGGCGATCGCGTCGCACATTCCCAGCAGTGAGATCGGCTCGGGGTACTTCGAGGAGACGCACCCCGATCGCCTCTTCGGCGAATGCTCGCTCTACAACGAATTCGTCTCCACCGCCGAGCAGGCACCCCGGGTGTTCCGAGCGGCGATCAATGCCGCCATCACCGGCGGCGGAGTGTCGGTGCTGACGCTCCCCGGAGACATCGCCGAATTGTCGGCCGCCGGCACGATGGATCCGATCGCCATTCCCTCGACACCGGTCGTCACCCCGCCTGCGGCGGACATCCAGAAACTGGCCGACGCCATCAACAATGCCGAGAAGGTTGCCATCTTCGCCGGCTATGGAGTCAAGGGTGCTCACGACGAGGTGGTGGCATTCGCCGACACCATCGGTGCCCCCGTCGGACATTCGTTGCGCGGCAAGGAATTCATCCAGTACGACAACCCGTACGACGTCGGCATGACAGGGTTGCTGGGCTACGGCGCGGCCCATGCAGGAATTCACGACGCGGATCTGCTCATCCTGCTCGGCACCGACTTTCCGTATCAGCAGTTCCTGCCCGAGGACGTCACGACCGCGCAGATCGACATCGATCCCACGAAGCTGGGGCGTCGAACCTCGGTGCAGTACCCGATCCACGGTGATGTTCGGGCAACACTGAATGCGTTGCAGCCATTGATCACTCGCAAGACCGACCGCCGCTACGTGGAGAAGTGGGTGGACAAGCACAACGACCTGATGGGGAAGACCGTCGGCGCGTACACCCGCAACGCCGAGAAGCTCGTTCCGATCCACCCCGAGTACGCTGCCTCGGTGCTCGACGACCTCGCCGCCGACGACGCCGTGTTCACCACCGACACCGGCATGTGCAACGTGTGGACCGCGCGGTACATCAACCCCACCGGCAGAAGGGCATTCGTCGCGTCGATGCTGCACGGTTCGATGGCCAATGCCCTGCCACACGCCATCGGAGCGCAGTTCGCCAATCCGGGCCGCCAGGTCGTCTCGATCTCCGGCGACGGCGGATTCTCGATGCTGCTCTCCGAACTCTTGACCGTCGCAATGTACAAGCTGCCCGTGAAGATCGTGTTGTTCGACAATTCCACGCTCGGCATGGTCAAGGCCGAGATGCTCGTCGACGGTCTGCCCGACTTCGGCGTCGACGTGCCCCAGGTCGATTACACCGGCATCGCCGCCGCCGCGGGTATCCACGCACAACGCGTCGAGCAGCCCGAGGACATCCGCGGCGCACTCGAGACCGCGTTCGCCGTCGACGGACCGGCGCTGGTGCAACTGATCACCGATCCGCTGGCACTGTCCGTCCCGCCGACCATCACCGGCGAGCAGATCAAGGGATTCGCGCTCGCGATGAGCAAAGTCGTACTCAACGGCGGCGTCGGCGAGGCAATGCGAATGGCCAAGTCGAATCTGCGTAACGTGCCTCGACCGTAGACGAATTCTCGTACGCAGCGGTGCGATCACCGAGATGTTCGGACAGGCGGTTATTGTCGACACACCGCCCAAACCGGACACCTCGATCCGGTAACCGACCGTTCCGGAAGGCACAACCATGGCCATCGACTACACCCGCAAGCCCTCGTCCGGGCAATCCTCGGCGTCGCAGGCCGGTGCTCCGGTCAGTCTGAGCAAAGTGACGCTGTCCAAGGCGTCACCGACGATCAGCCTCACCAAGTCCGGCGAGAAGCAGGGTTCGATGCGGGTCAACCTGAACTGGTCGACCGGCGCACCTGCGGCACAGCCGAAGAAGGGCTTCCTGGCCAAGTTGGCCGCGGCGTCGTACGGCTCCGGCGGTGTCGATCTCGACCTCGGCTGCCTCTACGAACTGCGTGACGGTTCCAAGGGCGTCGTCCAGGCACTCGGGAACAGCTTCGGTTCACTGCAGGATGCCCCGTTCATCGCGCTCGACGGCGACGATCGCTCCGGTTCGGTCAGCGGAGGCGAGAACATGCACATCAACCTCGCCCATCCCGAGAAGTTCGCTCGAATCCTGATCTTCGCGATGATCTACGACGGCGCGCCGAACTGGGCAGCAGTGGACGGGGTGGTGACGCTGTACCCCACCAGCGGACCACAGGTCGAGGTACGCCTCGACTCGGCCGAGAACTCCGCGCGAATCTGCTCGATCGCATTGTTGGAGAACACTTCTGCGGGGATCACCGTCACCCGCGAGGTGGAGTACATCCAGGGCAGCCAGGCCGACCTCGACAAGAAGTACGGTTGGGGACTGCGCTGGGCGGCGGGTCGCAAGTAGTCAGAGAGGTTGCGGCGGAGTCATTTCCAGCCGGACGCCGATCAGTCGAACCTCGCGACTGTGGTCGAGGCGGTCGACGAGGGCCACCGCAGCCGAGGTCAGAATCTTCGGATCGAAGGTCGGCGCACCGACGATCGGTGCGCTGACGGTGTGCGTCTCGAACGGCGCGTAGCGGATCTTCAATGCCGCCCGAACTGCCGGCCGGTTCTCGGCTTCGATGTCGGCCAACACCTTCGACGTCAAACCGGCGACCTCGTCTCGGATGACCGCCCAATCGGCGACGTTGGTCTGGAACGTGACCTCACGGCTGTGCGACCGCGCGACCCACGGCTCGGACGTCACCGGCGCGAGGTCGATGCCTCGCCCTTTCGTACCGAGCCACGGACCGATCTTCGGTCCGAACGCAGCGGCGAGGTCCGCGTCCCGCGCATCGGCCAGTTCTCGGACTGTCGAGATGCCGAGGGCGGCCAACCTCTTCGAGATCTTCTTGCCGATCCCCCACAGCGCATCGGTGCCGCGATCGCCCATCACCTCGAACCAATTGTCCTGCGTCAGGCGGTAGATGCCCTGCGGCTTGTCGAAGTCGGTGGCGATCTTGGCTCGTAACTTGTTGTCTCCGATGCCCACCGAGCAATGCAGCCCCGTCGCGTCGAACACGGCGTCGTGCACTGTCTTCGCCACACCCTCGGGATCGTCGGTCTCCACACCGAGAAACGCCTCGTCCCAGCCGATGACCTCGACCACGTACCCCAACGTCCGCAGAGTGTCCATCACCATCGCCGACGCCTCGTCGTACGCCGGCTTGTCCACGGGCAGGAAGACCGCGTCGGGAATCTTCTTCGCAGCGACGCGCAGTGGCATTCCGGACCCGACGCCCTTCGCACGCGCCTCGTACGAGGCCGTCGAGACCACCCCGCGTTCGGTGGGATCTCCCCGCCCTCCGACCACCACTGCCTTGCCCACCAGATCGGGGTTGCGCAGCACTTCGACGGCGGCGATGAACTGATCGAGGTCGACATGCAGTACCCATCGGCGACGAGCGAAGTCGGTCGAAGCGCTCCCGGTCATGGTGTTCAGTGTGCCCGTGGTGTCTCATGACGCCATGACGAAATCGATTTCTCGCACCATCGGGCGGGTCGTGTTGGGGGCGTTCCTCGTCTTCGCCGGGCTCAGCCACCTCTTCTGGGCGCGCGAGACGTTCGCAGCGCAGGTCCCCGAGTGGGTGCCGCTGAGCACCGACTTCGTCGTGCTGGCATCGGGCGTCGTGGAGATCGCGCTCGGCCTGGCGCTGCTGTTCTGGACTGCTCGCGCGCCGCTCGTGGGTTGGGTGGTCGCAGCGTTCTTCGTCGCGGTCTTCCCCGGCAACATCTCGCAGTTCGTCACCCACACCGACGCGTTCGGCCTCGACTCCGATACGGCACGAGGAATCCGATTGCTGTTCCAGCCGCTGCTGATCGTCTGGGCACTGTGGTGCACCGGGGCGTGGGCCCAGTACCGCGCGTCACGTCAGGGCAGCAGTCGGCGTCAGTAAGCAGACTGCCGACCGGCCGGAGCGATGCCGTGGTGCAACTGCGCCACGTCGGGGTGTGCTCGCGTACGTGACTTCCACGCGTTCTCACCGTAGGTGCTGTAGATGGGGTTGTCGGGATCGTTCTCGACACCTCGTGAGTGCTGCGCCAATTCGGCGGGCAGTTCGATCACCGGGACGACGGCATCGAGGGCCGGGCTCAGAAAGTGGGGCACCGATATCCGGTCCGTGTCAGGCCCTGGCGCGACGACCCGATGGCGCGTCGCCCGTAGATAACCGCCGGTCGCCACTTCCAACAGCTCGCCGATGTTGACGATGAACGCCCCGGCCAACGGCGGAACGTCGATCCAGGTATCGGGCGTCGTCTCCACCTGCAGCCCGGTCGAGTCCGGCTCGACGAGCAGCAGCGTCAACACCCCGGAGTCCTTGTGCGCACCGACGCCCTGCGAATGGTCGGGAGTACCCGGATAGCGGACGACCTTCATGAGCGTTGCGGGCGCGGTGGCAAAAGCATCGTCGAACACGTTCTCGGGGGCTCCGAGGGATTGCGCCCAATGTCGCAGGAGGCGAAGTCCGAGACCCGATACCGTGCGTTCCCACTCCTCGAACGTCTCTCTGAAGCCTGTGGGCTGTGACGGCCACAGATTGGGACCCTGCAGGTTCCAGTACCCCTCGGCCCCGTCGATGGCCGGGCGCTCGGGTCCGATGTCGATCTGCTCCCGCCAGTCCACCCGGCCGTTGGTCAGCTCCCCACCCACCCGTGAGTAACCGCGGAAGTGCGGGCTCTTCAGCTGACTGATCTCGTCCTTCACATGGTCCGGCACGGCGAAGAACCGACGCGCAAGACGCAGCACCTCGTGCATTCGTTCGGTCTCGATCCCGTGTCCGACGAGATAGAAGAAGCCGGAACGATGAGCAGCTTCGCGCAGTGACCGCTGGAACGCGCGGGGGTCGTTTTCGGCGGAAGCAAGATCGAGAACAGGAAGCATGTTCGCAATTGTCCTCCCCACCTGACGCGTCGGCCAGCACTGTTGAGATTCGGTGAATATCGGTGCGCGGATGCGAGACTGGACGCCATGAGCCATGAAGCACTCGACATCACAGTCGTCGGTCACGGCGCAGCCACCTATCCGCCCGAGCAGTGCACGCTGTCGCTGACCGTCCGTACCGACGGACGAACGGCGGAGTCGGCGTCCGAACCGGCTCAGCAACTCGTCCGGGAGCTCACGAGATTGGTCGAGCCGCTCTACAACAGCGACGGCGGCCCCATCGATCGGTGGTCGGTCGACCAAGTGCGCCACTCGCGCCACCGCCCGTTCAACCACGACGGAGAACAACTGCCGTACGTGTATCAAGCGGAGGCGTCCGTGGAGGTGCAGTTCAGCCAACTCGATCTGGTGGATGCGTTCGTCTACGCAGCATCCGCACTCGAGGGAGTGTCGATCGACCACTTCGGCTGGGACCTCACCGAATCCAGCAGAACTGCTCACACCCTCGCCGTCCGAGAACTTGCTGTTCGTGACGCCGTCTCCAAGGCCGAGTCCTACGCGTCGAGCCTGGGGAGATCGGGCGTGCAGGCCGTCGCGGTGGCCGACCCCGGTCTGCTGCCAGGGATCACGGAGAGTGGTGGTGCCGAATCCTCGGCGCGCATGTTCGCCGCCACATCCGCGCCGGCCGGGTTTGCCCTCAAACCGGAGAACATCACGATCTCCGCGAGCGTGCACGCCCGATTCACTGCCTCCTGACGCGTCGCGCCTACGCTCGAACGATGAATCGAGACGATGCCCGACGCCTCTGGCCGCGGCCACCACTGCTGCCTCGTCCGATCCTGATGGATCAGCGATGGGAACGGCTCGTCTTTCTGCACTGGCGGGTTCCGAGTTCGGCTGTCGCCCCGCTGTTGCCCCGAGGGTGCGCGCCCGACGAATTCGACGGCTCGTCGTGGGTCGGACTGATCGGCTTCCACATGGTCGGAGCCGGCCTCGGCTACCGTCACCCCGTTCCGTACTTCGGCACGTTCGGTGAGATCAACGTGCGCCTGTACTCGATCGACGCGGAGGGTCGACGCGGCGTCGTGTTCCGATCCCTGGAAGCAACCAGACTCGCAGTCGTGTTGGGCACCAACGCCGCTCGCGTTCCGTACCGCTGGTCATCGATCGACATCGACGACGACAGTCGAACGATCGGCTACCGCAGCCGACGACTCGCACCGCCGCGCCGAGGCGCAACGACGGACTTCGGCGTCGTCAGAGGGTCACGCGACATGTCCGAGGATCCACTCGCTGTGTTCCTCACCGCGCGTTGGGGATTGCACACCTCACTCGCCGGACGCCTGTTGTACGTTCCGAACGTGCACCGACACTGGCCACTGGTCGATGCGGAGCTGACCCACTGCGCCGACGAGCTCGTGGCAGCGGCGGGCCTACCCGGTGTGAGTACCCGGCCACCGGACTCGGTGCTGTACTCCCCCGGTGTCGAGACTCAATTCGGTAGGCCCTACACGGTGCGCGGTCGGTAGAAGATCACGTGACCCGAGGACAGTTCGACGACCCAGTCCCCCTGTGCTGCAGCAGCACTGTCCGAGCGGGAGCTCGACGTCACGCTTTCCCGCAAGACGAGGTACCCGGCGTCGAGGGCGAGGTCGAACAGCAACTTCGTGCCGTCCGAGAATTCGACGGCAGGGTCGTCGCCGGTCGAGAGCCGGACCACAGTGGCACCGATGGAAGGAAGCCTCTCGACAGTCTGGGCTTCCGCCTCCGGGTGCTCGGGTGCGGGCCACGATTCGACGGCCCCTTCCGGTCCACACAACACAGTCGAGCCGTCCGCGGCGCTGTACTCCCAGGATTCCACCTCGACTCGCGGACTGGCCACCACTCGCTGCCGGCCACCGAACGTCAGACGGAGAACGCCGGATTCGTCGTAGTCTGCGTCGTCGCACACAAGTCCGTGCAATGTCGCGAAGGCTCGTAGGCCCTCGAACTGATTGTCCTCGTCGACGATGAGGTCATCGACCGTCACCTCACTGAAGGCAATGCTGGCACCGTTGTCGAATTCGATGCTCAGATCGAAATCGAGCAGAATTCTGCTGACGCGGCGTTGATCGACGGCGAGTTTCATCGATATCGACTGTGCCACAGAATCTCGTGGGAGCCCACGAAGACTGGCCGGGAGGGGATGTTCGGCCTGGCGGCGAGCGAATGCGCGCGCGTTTGTCAGGTGCGCGGGAAGCAGGTAAAGGTCAAGGTGCGATTCTGCGCGCGGATGGCGAATGCACGCGCGTTTGCCGGAGGGGGTGGGAGTAGGGGGCTGTCGGGGTGCCGGGCAGCTCGGGGGGCCGCCGGTGTGCGCGCCGGCATCCGGGTTCGGCCCGGATCGTCGCGAATGCGCGCGCGTCTGCCAGGTGCGCGCGGAATAGGTACAGGTTGGGATGCGATTGTGCGCGCGGATGGCGAATGCGCGCGCGTTTGTCCTCGTATTCGCGGTTCGCAGTCGCGTGGCCTGCCGGCACCCCGAGTTCAGGCAGCCCCCGCTCATCGCACATGCGCGTGCGTGTGTCGGGTGCGCGGGGAAATGGTGAGTGTTCGGGGTGCGAGTGTGCGCGCGGATGGCGGATGCGCGCGCGTTTGTCGGTGTGGGTGTGTGGGTGGTTTCGAAATGCAGAACACCCCCAGACCAGTGGTCTGAGGGTGTTCTGGCAAATTGTGTTCGGCGGTGTCCTACTCTCCCACACCCTGTCGAGTGCAGTACCATCGGCGCTGGAGGGCTTAGCTTCCGGGTTCGGAATGG